>JBDTPE010000016.1:0-15114 GCA_039932875.1 Betaproteobacteria bacterium
GAGAACCAGTACTTGATGAGAAAAATCCCGGACCGAACCAGCATCTCCTCAAACAGCGGGCATGCGCGCAAAAACTCCTTGTGTTCGGCATCCGTACAAAATCCCATGACGTGTTCGACACCGCCGCGGTTGTACCAACTACGGTCGAAGAGCACGATTTCGCCTGCCGCGGGCAGATGCGGTACGTATCTCTGAAAGTACCACTGGCCGCGTTCCCGTTCAGTCGGCGTACCCAGTGCGACGATCCGGCAAACCCTTGGGTTGAGACTCTCAGTGATGCGCTTGATCACGCCACCCTTGCCCGCTGCGTCACGGCCCTCGAATATGACTGCGACCTTTAGACCTCTGAGGCGTACCCATTCCTGAAGTTTGATGAGCTCCATCTGCAAGTGGGCCAGTTCCTCAATGTACTTGTACTTCTTGGGAGGCTTGCGCGGCTTGGAGCGTCCCGTCAACGTCCAGGACTTCTCAATTGCATTGGTTTCAATTGCGTCAGCGAGCACGTCACCTTCGGCGGCCTTTTGCGGTTTGCGTTTATTTGTCATGTCGACTCCCTCGAATGTGGCGATCTCACGGCTTAGAATACCACCGGTCGCGAAATCATGTTGTGTGGCCGATGCGCTGCAGCGACCAGCGCATCTGCGCCAATTTGCGAAGACGCAGCTGTCTAATGTCCGCGCTCAAATGCCAGCTTGCCGGCCACGTAAACCGCTCTCGTTGCCCGGTCGTCAGCCATGGTCATCTGCACTGCCAAAACCTCGTCGATGGACTGACAGAATTTCATGCGGAAATCGATCAACGGCGTTGACTTAAGGTCGAGTACCACCAGATCGGCTTCCAAACCCGGTGCGATGGAGCCAATCTTGTCTTCCAAGTGCAATGACTCTGCTGCGCCGCGCGTAGCGAGGAAGTAGGCGTCTGCCGCACATAGCGAATTACCGCAAAGTTCGCCGATTTTGTAGGCCTCACCCATGGTTCGAAGCGGTGAAAGGCAGGTGCCAGCGCCGACATCCGTGCCTAGCCCGACGCGCACCGGCCGCGACTTCTTTTTGGTGTTGTCAAAGCGAAACAGACCACTGCCGAGAAATTCATTGGATGTGGGGCAGTGCGCGACCGCAGCGTTCGCTCCATGCAATCGCAGCCATTCGCTTTCCTCCAGGTGGATGCCATGTCCAAAGACGGCACGCTTGCCGACCAGCCCAAACCGATCATAGACATCCAGATAGTTGGCGCATTCGGGAAATAGCTCGCGCACCCATGCAACTTCATCGGTATTTTCCGAGATATGCGTTTGCATATGCACTTGCGGAAACTCGCGCCAAAGTGCACCCGCGGCCTCAAGCTGGGCGGGTGACGATGTCGGTGCAAAGCGCGGTGTGATGGCGTAACCCAAACGTCCCACGCCATGCCACTTCTCCAGCAGTGTCTTGGATTGGTCGTAACTTGAACTGGCCGTATCCAGTAATCCATCCGGCGCGTTGCGATCCATCATTACCTTGCCGGCAATCATCCGCAGGTTGCGGCGCTGTGCCTCAGCGAAAAATACGTCAGCCGAATGCGCGTGTACCGTGCCATACACCATCGCAGTGGTTGTGCCAACCCGCAGGCACTCGTCCAGAAACAACCTAGATACAGTCCTGGCGTGTTCAATATCAGCAAATTGTTGTTCCGCCGGAAAAGTGAAACGATTGAGCCAGTCAATCAATTGCTTCCCGTAGGCGCCGATAATCTGCGTCTGTGGATAGTGCACATGCAGATCGATGAAACCGGGCAATATCAAGGCATCGGCATAGCTGGTGACCTGCGTATCGTGGCGCAGCGAATTCTTGAGCGATGCATACGACCCGAAGGCTTTGATATGGCCGCCATCGATGACGACGAGCGCATCGGATTCATAGTGCATTGCGGCGGCGGCGCCCACCAGAAACGGATCATCACGAAAGGTCAAAGCCGCGCCGCGTAGCGCGTGAATGGTATTCACCTAGGCAGCGGCCTTTTGCGGCAATTGTTTTGCAACCTGCGCGATCAGCTGTTCTTTGTCGTATGGTTTTATTATCGTACCGCTGTACCCGTACTCAACGGAAGACATGTGCTCGGCAAGTGCGAGCAGTATTGGTACGCTAGGCGCTCCTGCCGGTAACTTGGCGCGTAGTGCTTCAGGTATGGATTCGATACCCATTTCGGCAAATCCGGCGGTGCTGGGATCAATGATGATGACGTCGTATTTATCCTGTTCCAACTCGATAAATGCGACAGTGGCGCTGTCGGCCGTGCTAATCCGATAGCCAACTTTTTTAAGCGTCATGGCAGCGGCCATCGCGTGATCACGATTGGCGTCAATTAATAAGACCGTGCCGGCCTTGGATTCGCGCAAAGAGTGTCGAGTGATCAGCGTCGCTGTCGACTCCGCATCATCGTCCTGCGCGCCCATGACCGCCGACAAGGCTTCGTTGAGTCGATTGGCGCCGATCGGTTGGCGAAGATAAGCGCTGATCCCGCTTTCGCGGCAGGCGATTGCATCGCCAGGTTTTCCCGCCTTTGCCAGCATCACGACTGCCGTGTGCTTAAGTTTGACATTGTGCTTGATGCGAAACGCCAACAGGAAACCATCCTGTACTGGCAATTCATTGGAAGTAATGACAAGCGGAATGCTGTCCTCTTCGTCGGCAACTCGCGTGAGCAACTGAAGCGCCATGGCCGCGTTGTCAGCTTCATGCGGCAACATGCGCCAACTGCGGGCGAGTTCTGAAAGTTGTTTGCGTTGCTCAAGGTCGTTGCTCACAATCATCACTCGCATGCCTGTCAGTGTCACAAATGTCGGTCTGCTTCGTGGGTCCTTGGTGGTCCGATAGGGAAATGCAGCGGTAAATTGCCAGGTGGTGGATTCCTTGCGCTCCTTGATCTCGATCTTGCCGCCAGCCTTTCCAGTGGTACCGCCGTGCATAGCCCTGACAATTTGACGGGACAGCGAGAGTTGCATGATTGACGCCGGGTTGATCGATTTGGGTCGCTGCGACCCCCTCGGCAGCGTCTGAATTACGTTGAAATTGATGTGAATCAGTTTTTCGGCGGAGTACTCCGGTTCGATCACGAGTGATACTTCGGTACCGGGAACGCAATCGTTCAATGGCGGCATCGCACACTCGAGCAAATTGCGAAGGCACAACATCATTCTCGCAGCGTCGCCTGTCAGGTGCTCTGGCACGTCCTGCTCAATGCGTAACCTAAGCTGAACCCCTCGCTCTTCAGCGCTTGGAACAACGCGCTCGAGCATTCGCGCCACGCTTTCGCGAAGATGAAATTCAGAAAGATCGAGTGCAATTTCACTGGTCTCAAGCTTGGAAAAATCAAGCAGACCGGCGATCGACGCGAACGCAGATTGTGCCGAAACCTCTACGCGCCTGAAGTGTTCCAATACCTGGCCCGGCAGCTCCAGTTGTTCAGCGCGATAAATGGCGCTGCCAGCACCTTCCACGGTTGTTGCCAAATCATGTGCAATCTTCTCAATCAACTGTAGCTGTGCGGCATCGGTGGCGGAGAGCGCCGGAAGGCTCGTTGACACCTGCAGTTTCGCATCCAGAGCACGAAAAATGTGCAAACGCCCTGCAACGCCGCTTTCGCCCTGCACCGAAAGCGAACGTTGTTTGACCCTGCGCTTGTCATTCAAAATAAATTCGAATTCATCGGCCGACGCCGTCTCCATCGGAAAGTATATGGGCGCGACCTTCTTGTCAGCGAGGTTAGAGGCGATTGAAAAAAGGTCGACGCACAATGTTCCTATCAGTGACTGTGTAGCGGCTTTTACGCCAAACAACTCGCAGAACGCCGCATTTACCAATTCCACCAAGCCGTCGGCACTTTCCACCACGCAAGCATCGGAAATATTCTCAACCAGATCCAGTAAGTGCGTACCCTGTACATTGGCTGCGGCTTCGCGAGCCCTTTCCAGACTGAGATCTTTTAGCCAGCCGACGATGGTCGTCGTCTTTCCGCTTTCGCGCTTGCTGGACATCAGCTTCAAGTCGATTGGACGGTCCGTGCCATCGACATCGGTAAGGGTGATCTCCAATTCTGCGTTCGCTGTCTTGCCATCCACAATACGCCGCAAAGTTTGCTTGAAGCGCGGTCTGTCATTGGGTGCAAGCAGACTGACAAGCGCATAGCCGCTATCGCGATCAGTCCATGCCGCTAGTGACGGGGTAGAGTAGATGACGATGCCTGCGGTATCCATCTCGAATACCGGTTCGTCCAACACTGACAGTAGTTGTTCAAATTGGGACATGGGTAAATATTATGCCGTGAATTTCCTCACTATCACGATCGCGCAATTGTCGGAACTATTTCGGTTACGTAATCAAGTGGCCAGGAACGCCGGAGATATGATTTGTTGCGCCCATCTTAGGCGACAAAGATGTCGTCGGATCCACATTTCAAGCGCGACATACTGCCGGTAATGGGGATTCAAATTCCACGCTATCGTAGGTACCAGCAACTTGTGCTCGTAAAATAGAGCATTTGCACCCAAAATAAGGAAGTTCAAAATTGAGCGTCAACTAGTCAAGCATGAAAGAATTGTGGACTGGTTTGCCCTAAGTATGAATTGCGTTGTCGCAGGGATTAGCAGGTGCTGTATGACAGCGCCGGCAAATATCAGACTCTTGTCTTCAAGGTAAACATGAATTCCTGCCAATCATTTCCGATTTCCAATTCACGCCACGATGCCTCTCGTGTAATTCGCGCCCCACGCGGAACAGCGATTACCTGCAAAAACTGGCTTATCGAAGCAGCCTACAGGATGATCCAGAACAATCTTGATCCTGATGTGGCAGAACGACCGGAAGACCTGGTTGTATATGGCGGCATTGGCCGCGCTGCACGCGATTGGGCTTGCTATGACGCGATTCTTGATTCGCTCAAACGCCTCGAGCCCGATGAGACCTTGCTCATTCAGTCGGGCAAACCGGTCGGTGTATTCCGTACGCACGAAGATGCGCCGCGTGTGCTGCTCGCAAACTCAAATCTGGTCCCCCACTGGGCGACATGGGAGCACTTTCACGAACTCGATCAGAAAGGTCTGATGATGTACGGACAGATGACTGCTGGTTCGTGGATTTACATCGGCTCGCAGGGCATCGTTCAAGGTACCTATGAAACGTTTGTCGAAGTGGGGCGCCAGCACTTCAGCGGAAACCTGAAGGGTAAATGGATTCTCACCGGTGGGCTCGGTGGCATGGGTGGAGCGCAGCCACTCGCGGCAACAATGGCTGGCGCGTCAATGCTGGCCGTGGAGTGCGATGAAAGCCGGATCGATATGCGACTGCGGACGCGTTACCTTGACGCCAAAGCCAGATCGCTCGATGACGCGCTACGCCTAATCGCGGCAGCACACGAAGCGGGGCGGGCGATATCGGTCGGCTTGCTTGGCAACGCCGGAGAAGTTTTTCCGGAAATTGCCGCACGCGTGAAGGCCGGTGACGCGAAAGCGCGACCGGATGTTGTGACTGATCAAACCTCGGCGCACGATCCACTGAATGGCTATTTGCCCATTGGCTGGAGCTTGGAAAGAGCCATTGCGTTGCGAACATCAGATCCCAACTTGGTCATCCTTGAAGCGAAGAAATCAATGGCGGTACACGTGCGTGCGATGCTCGATATGCATGCGGCAGGTATCCCCACGCTCGACTATGGCAACAATATTCGCCAAGTTGCCAAAGACCAGGGGGTAGGTAACGCGTTTGATTTTCCCGGTTTTGTACCGGCATACATTCGACCGCTCTTTTGTCGTGGAGTGGGGCCATTCCGCTGGGTCGCACTCTCGGGTGATGCCGAGGATATTTACAAAACGGATGCCAAGGTCAGAGAACTGATTCCTGACGATCCACATCTGCACAACTGGCTCGATATGGCTCGGGAACGCATCGCGTTTCAGGGGTTGCCAGCACGTATCTGCTGGGTTGGACTGGGTCAGCGCCACCGACTTGGGTTGGCGTTCAACGAAATGGTGAAGTCAGGTGAATTGAAAGCGCCCGTGGTAATCGGGCGCGATCACCTCGATTCTGGATCGGTGGCTTCCCCCAATCGCGAAACCGAAGCGATGATGGATGGATCAGACGCCGTTTCTGATTGGCCCCTCCTCAATGCATTGCTGAATACGGCGGGGGGCGCCACCTGGGTATCACTTCACCACGGGGGTGGGGTAGGCATGGGGTTTTCGCAGCACGCAGGCGTCGTGATTGTCTGTGACGGGACCGATGCGGCCGCCAAGCGGATTGGACGGGTGTTGTGGAATGATCCAGGTACGGGGGTGATGCGACATGCGGATGCGGGATATACCGTTGCCCGGGAGTGTGCTGCGGAAATGGGATTGATATTGCCGATGGCGTAGCGTCGGCATTTCGCAACCGCGCGAGGCTCTGATGGCGATGTCAAGTGGCACTTCTACTGGAAAATTGGTGAGAACGGTTACCGATCGATTCAACGGCCATAGCGCGTGCAGCTTCATGAACACAAAGTGATAGCAAGCAAATTTACGGTCTAAAAGGAATTGTGCCGCATTGAAGCGCACTGCAAATGTCTCGTACCTGGTAGGCTATATTTGGCGCCTAGCTTTCTCATTTATTCTCGCTTCGGTGTAACCGCAGCCTTTCAATACCGACTTCAATCGAGCTCGCTGCAAATCACTTGTTGACGACATTCACGTTAACCGCACAGGCATCAGCGGCAAACGCCTCGTACGGCCAGTTCAGGAGTTGCACTTCCCGTCCTGACAATCTGTTCAGGAACGCATACTTCGATACGTGGCCCGGTACAAGACAACTTGATTTCGCGCTTTCCCTCACAATGGACGGCTCGAATCAGAAAAGCCCTGCACGGAACGCGCGTGTAACGTTAGCGCTCACTCGCTGCACTTAGGCTAAACTGACCCGAAGTGCATCTAAAAGAAAACCTGAAGAAAATCATGCGATGCAAGATCAGGAACAGACTCCACCCAAGTTACTAGCGCGCGCCCACCGCTTCGACCGCTTCAATGTGAGTCTGGCCCTCGTCCGGGGAGATCTTTTGGGCGGGCTTGCGGCTGCACTTGTGGCGCTTCCGCAAGCACTAGGCAAGGGCGCACTGGTGTTTCTTCCGCTGGGATTGGCACATGTTCACATCGGCATCATCGCCGGCTTGTACGCGGCGATCGCGGGTGGGTTAGTCGCCGCACTGTTCGGTCGTCCACGGTATCAAATTTCTGGTCCGCTTACGTCAGCAGCTGTAATTTCGGCCTCTTTGGTAGCCACTTTAGCGGCAAACCCACTTTTCATGAGTCCATCGGGACTGAAAGTTGGAACGATTGCGACGCTTGTTTTTCTCGCCATTCTTCTCGGTGGCGTGATTCAGGTCCTGTTCGCCGCATTGAAACTCGGCAGGGCTCTCAAGTTCATTCCCCAGCCCGTTCTAGCCGGTTTCATGTGTGGCATTGCACTGCAAATTGTCATACAGCAAGTGAAACCGTTGTTCGGACTTCCCCCCGATTCATCGCTTTCTGATCTGGTCAATCATGCTGAAAGGATTCATCCGTGGGCGGTGATCGTTGGTGCGATCACGGTCATCGCTGCATTGCTGACGCGGCGACTCTCAGATCGAGCACCAGCGCCCATGGTAGGTCTGGCGGCGGGGGCCGCCACCTATATTTTGCTTCGGGGCTACGTTGGCGTCGACGGCATGGGCGAGGTGCTACGGGCACTACCGGAAAATGCGCTGGTACATTCGCCGCTTCCCGCGATGCTACAACTCGACTGGTCAAGTTTGTGGTTTGATGTTGCTACAGATATCGCAGTGACGGCGTTCTTGCTGGCGATCATAGGCTCAGTTACCACATTGCTGAGTGCGGCAATGGTGGACGCAGCGACGGGTTCGAATCAGGATGGCGACCGCGCCTTGCTGACGCAGGGTATTAGCAACATCTGTTCTGCAGCTATGGGCGGACTGTTTACCGGCGGCACAACGTTGGCGGTACTGGCGAACTATCAAGCGGGTGGGCGGACCGCTTTGTCTGGCGCTACGCTGGCCACGATTTTTCTGGGGCTACTTTTTTTCGGCGGTGCATTAGTGGCATATGTCCCAATGGCGGTATTGGCAGGCATCATGATTGCAATCGCAGTCGGCGTAGTAGCCAATCTGGCGCGTGACATGTTGCCGAACACGCGTGGGAAAACCGCAATCGACAATTTCCGTGCCGCAAATATTGGTATCGTCGTCATGGTTGGCGCGACTACCGCATTCGTCAACATATTTGCGGCAGTCGTCATTGGCGTACTCGCGGCGACCATTCTTCTGGTCGTGCGCATGAGCACTTCTATTGTTTATCGGCTGTCGAATGGGGTGTCACGATCATCGCTCAAAGCTCGCGATGCTGAACAAGCTGCATGTCTACGCGAGCAGGGCGGAAAAGTCGGAATCGTGGAACTCGGCGGTTATGTTTTTTTTGGTACAGCCGACCGCATGAGAACGGAAATTGAGGCGTTTGCGAGCGGTCGCAGTACGGTAATACTTGATTTCCGCCGTGTTTACGAGGTCGAAGCGAGTGGAGCCCGCGTGTTGCAGCTCATGGGCAAGACGCTGAGGGAAAAAGGCATCGCAGTAGCGCTTAGCCATGTCCGTTTAGACGAGGCATTGGGACTATACCTACGGGAGTCTGGTGCCGAGCGTTCTATAAAGATTGAACACTGGTTCACGGATCTGGATCGAGCGCTTGAATGGGCCGAAGACACCCTGCTTGAGAATTGCGGCAAACTGATAAAGCAGCCCGGCGAAATGACCCTGGGTAACGCCGAGCTTTTTGCGGATCTTGATGAACGTGATCTGGAGACGCTGCGAGGATTGCTACAGCGGGAAGCGCTGGAAAGTGGTGACTTGATATTCAAGGAAGGTGATGCAGGCGACAAGTTGTTTGTCATTACCAAGGGTGAAGTGAGCATTAAGCTTAAATTGCCCGGTACTACAAGGTTGCAACGATTGGCGACATTTGGGCCGGGTATGGTTTTTGGTGAAATGGCTCTGATTGAAGGCAAGCCGAGATCTGCCGAAGCACACGTGATGCAGGACTCAATTGTGTATTCGCTCAGCGCGACCAATTTTGAGATGCTTAGGCAGCAACACCCCACTGTTGCATTCGCTATTATTGGCAGTTTGACGAGGCAACTCGCGGCGCGTCTTCGGACCACTAGCGAGCAATTGCGCAATAGTTATTGATGGGTGGGTCCGTCAACAAGTTTTCACCGGAAAGTTGTGGGGCTGGCCAAGGTCAGAAATGACAAGATTCGCAATTTGCCGCGGCGAGACGCTATAAATTCTGTCCTGTTACTCCTTGTCCGCGCTCGAGCTATTTGAAAGCCAGTTGCGTAAAGCAGCATCCGCTTCTAAGTAGTGAAATTTAATGAGCGCGAAATAATCATCCAGATGCTCCTGAGTGGGAGTATCTGGCTGTTTTTCAGTTTGCTTGCGTCGCGCGGCGAGTTCCAGTTCCTTGCAGTTTGCCGCGACGCGTGGATAGCCCATGCTGGCAGAAGACCCGCATAAACTGTGTGCTATTTCGGCAAGTGCGGACCAATTACCAATCGCAAGCAGCCGTTCCATTTCCTCGATGCGTTCACTGGCCTTTGTTTGAAACAACCGTACGAGCCCGCCTACCGGATCTTGCCCGTCACCCGGGTCCCCCTTTGCTGTCGGCAGATAGCGCAAATCTTCCAGTTGTTCAGTGTCAAGTATGGGAAGCTCACCTTGCCGTGGGGCTGCGCTGACGCGGGTACTCACTTGGGAAGGTGGCATAGGTGTTTCGCCATTCCCAGTTTGACTGTTCTTGTTACGCAGAAATATTCTTTCGAAAAGGTTTTTCAGGTCTCCCGTACGAATAGGTTTCGAGACGTAATCATTCATTCCCACTGAGAGATAGTGTTCTCGGTCGCCCGGCAAAGCATGAGCCGTCATCGCGACGATAGGCGGGCAGGTAGTTGCTTGCAAAAAGGTGCGGATCTGCTGCATCGCCGTCACGCCATCGAGTTCCGGCATGTGTATGTCCATAAGAATCACGTCGAATTTACCAGCGGTCGCTTTCTTTACTGCAACCTTTCCATCGACCGCCAATTCAGTTTCGCATCCGAGGTTCTTTAACATGCCAAGTACAACCTGTTGGTTTACTTCATTGTCCTCAGCAACCAGTATTCGTGGCGCGCGTCCGTTGATTTTGACGGCCAGAACATTGTGGCGATTGTGATCCGGCTGAAGGCCAACACCTACACCATAGTCGCTTACGTCCACTGGACTGGACGGCGTCGCGCGAAATTCAGAATCGTAGACCGGCAACGGTGTATACGGACGAGTTGCGATATCAAGATTCGGTTGGTGCTGGACTGCCCGCATCAATACATCGAAGAGTTTTCCACGCCCGGCCGGACGCATGACAAGTGCATCATGCCGAAGAGGCGTGGTCTTTTGTTTTTGCGCTAGCTCAGCACGCGAAGTGGATGATTGCAGCACAACGGAAAGACGCGCTGCGTCGTGACCTTGCCTGATCCGTTCATCTATCTCAATAACGTCCCGCAACGCCAATATCACATCGGGAGGCAGTTCAATTTCCGCGAGCAAAATGTCAAATTGGGGGCCCAATGTAAATACCTTTGCGGCATCTTCGGGCGCGACCGTCACAGTGTCAAACCCCCACAGGGAATACCGCTGTTGTTGAATTTTGCGGCGATTCGCATTGCGGTCAACAGCGAGCAACCGTTTGTGAAGAAAGTCGGGTACGTCTCGTTGCATATATGGTTTTTGCGGGCCACGAGCAGCGCTCGTTAAAACAGTAAATACAAAAGTTGAACCCTTTCCAGTATTGCTTTCGACATAGACGTCGCCGCCCATTAGTTGGGAGAGTCGGCGCACAATTGCCAGCCCCAGTCCGGTGCCGCCGTACTTGCGCGTCGTTGAGGCATCGACTTGCGTAAACGGCTGGAATAGTTTGCTGGCGCGGTCCGCAGGGATGCCAATGCCCGTATCTGAGACTTGACCTCGCAGTTCAAGTTGAGAACCTGCCTTATGCTGTACGCTGAGCTCAATCCTTATTTCGCCCTTTTCAGTAAATTTGATCGCGTTCGAAAGTAGATTGAGCAATATCTGCCTAAGGCGAGTTGCGTCACCCTTGATGTAAAAAGGCACTTCTTCGCGCATATCGAAGAGTAGCGCAAGTCCCTTCTCCCGGGCCTTTTCAGCGACCAGTTCAAACGCCTCTTCGACAACAGGGACGATCTCAACAGCGACCGATTCAAGCGTCATTCGACCAGATTCAATCTTCGAAAAATCCAATACGTCATCAATCAGTCGTAACAATGTGTCGCCCGAGGCACGTATCAGCCGAATATAGTCATGCTGCTCGTCGTTAAGCGTGGTCTCGGATAACAAGCTAGCCATGCCGAGTACACCATTTAATGGCGTACGAATTTCGTGGCTCATGGTGGCAAGGAATGATTCTTTGGCGCGCGCTGCTTCGGTTACACGTATGTTGGCTTCAGTCAGTTCGACTTCTGCAATTTTGCGGTCTGTTACGTCTGTAATCGATCCGACAAACCTCACCGCGCGCGCTTCGCTGTCTCGTCGCGCGATTGCCCTGACGCCGACCCAAACATAGCTCTCGTCCCCGCGTCTTATGCGGCATTCAATATCAAAAAGCGCAGTGTCGCCTTTGAAATGCGCGATGACGCGATCGTGTACTTCAGGCGCGTCTTCTGGATGGACATGATCCCGCCATTCAAATGCCGCCGGAAAATCAAGTTTCGTATAGCCGAGAATCTCGCGAAAACGATCAGAGAAATAGGAGTTTCCACTCTCTGACATATCGATATCCCAAATACCTTGCTGTGACGAGCGAATGACGAGATCCAGTCGTTCCCGCTGTCGAGCGAGTTCTCGCTCCAGATTTTTAATCAAGGTAACATCTGTGATGGTGCCGATCATCCCATCCACATTGCCGTCAGCGCGCTTCAATATTTTTTTGGCAACGATCGTTTCAAACTGCTTGCC
Source organism: Betaproteobacteria bacterium (assembly GCA_039932875.1). GTDB lineage: Bacteria > Pseudomonadota > Gammaproteobacteria > Burkholderiales > Usitatibacteraceae > UKL13-2. The sequence continues at coordinate 12,055 of JBDTPE010000016.1, forward strand.
GTCAGCGTTTGTGATAAAGACTTCGCTGGCTTCGTAGTCGGAACGAGAAGACATGAACTGCGTATCGATTATGGCGGAATCGCCGTTTGAGCCACCCGGCAACAACTCCGCATCGGTCTTGCCAAGTACTTCTATCCTGTTGCGGCCGATCAGTTGTTCCCAGGCCTGGTTGACCGCAACAAATCTGCCGACAGTGTCCTTGCGGAAAATTGGATTCGGATTAAATTCGATCAAATCCTCGGTAAAGCGAGTTTGATCCTGCAATTTGCGAGTCATGCTGGACGCAAGTGATTCGGCTTGTTCGCGCAATCTCGTCAATAGCAGCACCAACGCACCGAGAAGCATCGTGCCGAATATTCCAATAATGAGGATAATGCGCGGCATGTCACTGCGTAACGTTTTCTCAAGTTGGGGCGTAGACGAAATTTTTAAGCTCAGAATGCGGTTGCCAAACTCGATAGGAAGTTCGGCACTCATTTCGGCACTTGATGGCTCATTGGAAAATGCAGCCGGCGCCAAAGCCACGCGTTTGCCGCCGTCAAACAGTTCGTGAACCACTGGATAGGCGGGGTTTTGCGAGATGCCAGAGACAATTGCCGATAGGTCGATGATGGCGAGTGCCACACCCGGCGATGGCGCCACTGGGCCATTTTGTTTTGCCGCTGAAGCCGCAGCAAAATTCGGTGCCACTATGGCGACAAGATGGGACGAGGCAGGTGCTTCAGGGGATGTCGATAACTGGTGCGAAAGTGCGAGCATCTTGGTAGATTTCGCGCTGTTTATTGAAGCCAATAGCGTTGGTGACGCTTGCCACTCAATAAATCTTCCGATACCGATCTCACGCGTTAGCAGTGTTGTGAACGGGGCTGCTGCTACGGGCGACTCCAGTTGTACCGCAACAATGGCTTTGGTATTGCCTATCAAGTTGAGTACGCTTGCACGGATGTAAGTGTCCCATGCCGCTTGGGTTGGATTGGGGAGTACCGATTCGAATGCTTGTGCACCGCGGAGCAACTTTTCGATGTCCCAGAGTTGCCTGATCAGGGCACGTTTTTCGGATTGCGCTATCTCATTGAATCGTAGGTCGTTGGCGGCCTGCAGTTGGCGCGAACTCTGAAATGCAGCAAGCAGAGTCGATAGCAGCAGCGCAGCCAAAATCAACCACGGCAGCTCGATTTTGCGGTTGCGTGGTGGTGCACCACTTGCTGAATCATGCGTTAATGTTTGAGCCATAGTTCAATAGATTACCTCATCGACAATAACTCATGTGCAGTAAACGCTGCCTGTTTTGGCGGCACTCCATTACAAATGGCTATACAATTCAATGGTATCAACTTGCTTCTTAAGTTAGAACATGAATTCATTTGAGATTTTATACAAGCTTGGCATGCGCTTGGCAATCGTGCATGTTATGACCGCCGCAGTTTTCGCGGCGACCGATGCCGCTGCCAATATTTACGCGTTCAAGGACGAGAACGGTGTCACGCATTTTTCCAACTTGCCTCATCTCGACAAGCGGTACAAACTGGTTTACAAGATTCCTACGGCACTTCAATTTCGACCGAATGCGTGGTCTGCAAACGGACCCAAAGTGGTCGATATCGAAAAGTTGGTACCAATTATTGCAAACGCGGCGAGACTGAATGGCTTGGATGCAAAACTGGTGCATGCGGTGATTCGCGCTGAGTCAGGCTACAATGAAAATGCAATTTCCGGTAAAGGTGCCATCGGCCTGATGCAACTTATCCCGGCGACGGCGCAACGTTATGGTGTCGTGAACAGTTATGATGCAACCGAAAACATCGCCGGTGGTACTCGATACTTGCGCGATTTGCTCAAAATGTTCAATGGCAACGTTGAACTCGCGCTTGCTGGCTACAACGCCGGAGAAAATGCAGTGATCCGCGCTGGCAATCGTGTTCCGCCGTACCCCGAGACGATGGCTTATGTGCCAAAGGTGCTCGGGTTTTATCGAAGTGCGGAAGTTAGCCGGTTCTAGATTTCGTCGAAGGGCGAGCCGGAAAATCGGATACAGGTCGAAAAGGAAAGCAACACGTATCCGCTAATGCTTAGGCGGGGATATCGGGTGTCAACTGCGCTTCCAGATGTGAAATCTGATCCTTAAGCAGCAGCTTGCGCTTCTTCAGTCGTTTCAACTGCAATTCATCGTGTACTGGTACTGTGACCAGCGCGTCAATTGCCAAGCCTAGGTCTGCGTGCTCCTGCCGAAGTTCGACGATGCGGCGCTCAATTACATTTGTTCCTTGGTTGGCAGTATTCATGTCGCTTCTCCTCGACTTCAATATACCGTGCTACGAGACTCTTTGCATCGCTCGCGAACATTGAAGTGATTGCTTTTTCTCCGGCAAAGGAGTGAAATACGCAGTCGCAAATGCGGCGCGCAGAGGCTGGACCTACATAAGCATGGCGAGGATCAATGCAAATTAGGCGCAACGATTTTGACGTTACCAATCGAATCCAGACGACGGATTCGACGGCTGTGCATCGCGAAGTTGGACGTCTTTTTCGCCTGCTTTACCCAAGCGCTTCGCACGGTGCAATGGACCGTGCATTTGAAGATACGGCGAAAATATACGCTGGCCTGTATCCAGGCTACCAAGCTTGTGACACGTCCTATCACAATTTGCAACACATCATGGAAGTGACGCTGGCGATGGCGCGGTTGATGGATGGCTACGAACGTTCGCGTAATGGCACGCCAGCGCTGGGAGTGCGTTTTTTTCAGCTCGGCGTCATAACCGGACTGTTTCACGATGTCGGTTATTTGCGGAAGTCTACCGATACAACAGCGAAAAATGGTGCGGAATATACGTTGAATCACGTTTCACGCGGAGCGGAGTTCTTGCTTAGTTACATGCCTGGTATCGGCATGGGGGATTGCGCAGAAGCTGCCGCCGAACTGATTCATTTCACAGGTTTTGAGAAACGCGTCGCGGACATACTTGTTCAGGATCCCGTTTTGCGCATGGTGGGTAGCCTCCTCGGTTCGGCCGACCTAATCGCTCAAATGTCGGATCGGTGTTACCTGGAAAAATGTCG
>JBDTPE010000017.1:0-14709 GCA_039932875.1 Betaproteobacteria bacterium
ATTGCCGACCCCGGCATCCTGCTCGCGCACGCCGTCGCTAGCATCACCGACGGTAACGGTGCCATCCGCGTACCTGAATGGCGGCCCGCGCCGATTGCCGACTCCGTGAAGAAAGCGCTGGCTGATTGCGAACCCGGTGGCGGTGACGACGCACCAAGCATCGATGTCGACTGGGGTGAACCGGGCCTGACGCCAGCCGAGCGCGTGTTCGGCTGGTCTAGTTTTTCGATATTGGCGATGAAAGTTGGCAATCCGGATTTTCCGGTGAACGCCATTGCCGGCAAGGCCTGGGCGCGGTGCCAGTTGCGGTTTGTGGTGGGTGTCGATCCGGATGACGTGGTGCCCGCCTTGCAGCGGCACATGCAGCGGGAAGGCTTTGCGCAAGTGAGTGTCGCCGCAGCGCGCGAAGAGCCGATGCACGCGACCCGCCTGGACCCCGATTCGAAATGGGTGCGATGGGCTGTGGCCAGCATCGAGCGTACCACCGGCATCAAGCCCGCTATATTGCCGAATCTGGGCGGCTCACTGCCCAACGAGGTTTTCGCCGACACACTCGGCCTGCCGACGATCTGGATTCCACATTCGTATTCGGCCTGTTCGCAACATGCGCCCAACGAACACATGCTGGGCTCGATTGCGCGCGAGGGGTTGGGCATAATGGCGGGGATTTTTTGGGATTTGGGTGAAGATGCCGCGTCTTCGATATCTCGCGCGCAATCCTAAACTTTGGCGAGCCGTCGTCCCAGCGAAGGGTGGGACCCAGCCCGATACACCATCTGACTTATTCAGTCGCAAAGAGAAATGAGGTTGGGTGGACTGGATCCCAGCCTTCGCTGGGATGACGATCATCAGAGATCTCGAGCGACCTTCACACACAGACTAAATTTCACCGAATAGAATTACTTGTCATTTGCAACACATGCGAGAGCCGTAGCAATCAGGAGTAACGAAAATCATGTTCCGCACAATCCTCACAACTCTACTTGTCATCCTCGCAACGACCGCCTTTGCGCAGCCGGCCACCCCGCCAGCACCCCCCGAGTACAGCCTCAAAGAGCATTACACCAAATACGAATACCGCATCCCGATGCGCGACGGCAAGAAACTCTTCACTGCCGTTTATGTGCCCAAGGATCAATCCAAGCCTGCACCGTTCCTGATGGTTCGCACACCGTACGATGTGGCGCCATACGGTGTCGATCAATATCCCAGAAAGCTCGGGCCCACCGAAGAGTTCGACAAGGCCGGCTACATCTACGTGATGCAGGACGTGCGCGGCCGATTTCAGTCCGAAGGCACCTTTGTCGAGATGACGCCGCACAAACCGAACAAGAAGTCCGGCGACGTGGATGAAAGCACCGACATGTACGACAGCGTCGATTGGCTGCTGAAAAATATTCCGAACAACAATGGAAAGGTTGGTATCTGGGGCATTTCCTATCCCGGCTTCTTTGCCTCGGCCAGCATTATCGATGGCCACCCTGCCATCAAGGCGGCGTCACCACAGGCGCCGGTGACTGACCTTTACATGAACGACGATAGCTACCACAACGGCGCATTTATGCTCACCGCCAACTACGGCTTCTACACCTTCTTCAAGCAGCAGGATTCACCCTCGCTGCCGCCGAAGACCTCCGTGCCCTATGAATACGGCACGGCGAATGGCTACGAATATTTTTTAAAACTCGGCCCGCTGTCGAACATCATCGCCACGCTGGAGAAGCAAAAAGGTTCACTCTTCGGCGACCAGGCCAAGCGCGATGTGTACGGCGACTACTGGAAGTCTCGCAACATTTCTGCGCACCTGAAAAACATCAAAGCGGCCGTGCTCACGGTAGGCGGCTGGTACGACGCGGAAGATCCCCAGGGCCCTTTGACCACCTATCGGAGCATCAGGCAACTCAATCCCGGCATCTATAACGCCATCGTCATGGGGCCGTGGTCACACGGCGGCTGGGCTGGCTATGATGGCGCGCAACTGGGACGGGTGAGTTTCGCCGCCAAAACTGGTGAGTACTATCGCAAGAATATCCTCTTCCCATTTTTCGAAAAATTTCTCAGAGACCCTCCCGCCGAAGGTAGCGCTGCGAAAGCCAAGCCGGAGAAGAAGCTTGCCGGGGCCTATACCTTTGAAACCGGCACCAACGTCTGGCGCGAATATGCTGTCTGGCCGCCGACTGAGGCTCAAAAACGTACGCTGTATTTCCACGGCGCTGGCAAGCTAGGATGGAGCGCGCCACCGGCACAGAACGGATTCGATGAATACGTCAGCGATCCGGCCAAACCGGTGCCGTTCACAGACGCCATTAGTATCGGTGTCCCGCAAGAGTTCGTGGTTGGTGATCAAAGATTCGTGGCGACGCGTCCTGATGTACTGGTCTATCAAACGGAAGTGCTCGATGAGGATGTCACGGTGCTTGGTACCCTGTCGCCGCGATTGTTTGTATCCACTACCGGGACCGACGCCGATTTCATAGTGAAACTCATCGATGTTTACCCCAACGACTACCCTGAGGCAACTGGCAACCCGCCGGTAGCGGCTGGCAGGCCCAAGGATGTCGCGATACCCAAGTTTCAGATGGGCGGCTACCAGCAGTTGATTCGTGGCGAGCCGATGCGCGGCAAATTCCGCAACAGCTTTGAAAAACCAGTCGCCTTTGTACCTGGCAAAGTCGAGCCGCTCAATTTCAACATGCCCGATATCAACCACACCTTCCGTCGTGGCCATCGCATCATGGTGCAGGTGCAAAGCTCGTGGTTTCCCTTGATCGATCTGAATCCGCAAACGTTTGTGCGCATCCCGGAAGCCAAAGCTGAAGACTTCAAGAAGGCAACGCAGCGCATTTACCGTTCACAGTCGCAAGCCTCGGGTATCGACTTGCAGGTGCTGACACGTTAACAAGCATGGCATCACGTTTGCTTGATTGCTGTTTTAACTGCAAACAAGACTCCCATGAATCTGATCATCCGACCTTCGCGAGACGAAGACGTCCCAGTGCTGGCAGCCATCTACGCCCACAGCGTTGCCACAGAAACCGCCTCCTGGGAATACGCGGCGCCTGCGCTTGAGGAGTTCGCCCGTCGCCGCGCCGAAGTGCTCGCCAACGGCTTCCCCTATTTCACCGCTGAACTAGCTGGTCGCGTGGTCGGCTACAGCTACGCAAGCAGCTATCGCACGCGTGTCGGCTACCGCTTTGTCGTAGAAGACTCGGTGTACGTGCTGCATGCGATGAAGGGGCACGGTATCGGCAAGCAATTGCTCAAGACGCTGATCGATGAATGCGCGCGGCTGGGTTACCGGCAAATGCTCGCCGTCATCGGCGACAGCACCAACATTGGCTCCATCAAGTTGCATGTCGCCTGTGGCTTTCACCATGTCGCACTATTCAAGGGCATCGGCTACAAGTTTGACCGTTGGCTGGATAGCGTGCAGATGCAGCGGGCGCTGGGAGACGGAAGCAGCACGCCTGCACCGGAACCTGCATTTGATTGAGAAGGCTTGTACCATTGCGGGTGCGCCTGTCGGCGACATTTTGGCCTGCAGGCCGCGCCAAATATAGGGTTTCCCTTATATCTTTGTCTGCGTTTCGACCGCATAATCGAATCGCACTGCGCTGGATTGCAGGGTTGATTAGCGCGGAGACAATTCGCGTCATCAACGAAAATTTGTAGCATTACTCAAAAGAGGCACTAAACCATGGGTAGCTGGCTAACGACTACGATTGCGTTTACCTTCATTGCTGCAATGGTACTTGTCTGGGTGTTGATGTTGGTCGCGGCGATCAGGAACGAAACCGGTTGGCGCAGAATCGCCTGGGTGTTTACGATTTTGTTTCTAAGTTTGCCCGGTGCGTTGATTTATTTTGTCTACTGGACGATGCTGAGAAATGCCTTTACCAAGCCAACCCTAATTCAAACGGCAATCGCGGCTGGTGCACGCAGCGCAACTCGAGCGCGTGCCAGTTGACGTAGCGCGATTGGTGTTACTTCAACTGCTCAAGAATCTTTGTCACCACCGCTCTGCCAGGCGGCGTCCACGGTGCGATCAATTCGAAGTGACCTGAATTCTGCAGCGCAATCAACTCAACGCTGTCGCCCGCCTCTTTGGCACGCGTCTGGTAACGCAAACCGATAGCTGGTGGCACGATGCCATCGAACACACCATGCATCAGGATCTGCTTCACACCAAGCGGTAGCATTTCCGACGGTGACGTATCGAGAAATGGCGTATTTTTAGCGCCGCCAACAGGTATCCGCGCGGCGCTATCCACCAGTTGATCAACGGTCTTGTCGCCGCAGGCATGCGCACCCGCGCGCGCGAAATAGGCGAGGTCCGGAATCGCGGCGATGCCAATTACGGCTTTGAATTTCACCACCTGTTCGCGCTTAATTGCGCTACCAGCCGGAATGCGGTTTTGCGCAGCGGCCCACAATGCCAGATGCCCACCAGCGGAGTGTCCCGTAACGACCGCACGATTTAAGTCGAGGTTGTACTTCTCGGCAATGGTGGTGAGGTGCGCGATGCCGTTTGCAATGTCATCGAACGTCCCCGGATAGCCGCCACCTTTGTGACCCACGCGCCGGTAGGTAAGGCTCCAGACTGCCACGCCATTTTTCCGTAAATCGTCCGCTAGAAACGCCACCAGTTCCGGCCCCGGCAGATCAGCCAGCCAGCAGCCGCCGTGAATCAGTACCACCACTGGGTGCGGTCCCTTTGCGGGCGCGGCGGGCAGCCACAGTTCAGCGTATTGCAAGGCATCTTTGCCATAGGCGATCCTATGGTCGGGCTGCGTGGTTTTCAGCTCAGGCTTGGACAGGATTTGGCTGAAGGTCAGAGTTTGAGATTCTGCGGATGCACTTGTCATGGCGAGTAAGAGAGTGAAAATGAAATTGCGCACGGTTGCCTTGGTGAACAGATGTTGACGGCTGGATGATCGCATAACTACAGCGCGCAGAGTATGCGCAGTGACTAGGTCTTAAGTGAAACTCTAGCATCCGCGCGCCTTGCGGGCATAAAAGGTATCAAACGCCGCGCCAATGCTAGGGCTTAGATATTTTGTTATCGTCAGGCAAATGTCGAGTGCACGCGCATTGCATATCACTTACGCATCACCGCAACAAATATCGGCGAGCCCACCAGTACATCTAGCCACTGCGCAACAGGACCTGCATACGTGTGATCGAACCACGTCTTATCCACCGCTGCGAACTGTCGTACGAACGGAAAAATTGCCACATCCGGCAGACTCATCGCGGCACCCATCAGAAATGGCTGGGTCGCCAAGCGTGAGCCTAGCCTTCGCAGAAAAACGCCCGCCTCGTCACGATAGTGGTCAGCGCAGAGCAGGGGTTCAGTGGTCTGAAAGCGAGCAGGGTATTTATAGCGATCCAGCAATTGCTTGAACGAGCCATCGTTTTCATTGATCAGCGAGGCAGCCTCCACCAGCCAATCGTGGTCATGGCTTAACCACTGTTGCGGGTCGTTCATCTCCAGCGCCCAGCGCATGATGTCCAGGCTTTCGTCGATCACGCGTCCGTCGGCAAGTTGCAGAACCGGCACCGTGCCTTTAGGTGAGATGTCCAGCATCGCCTGCGGCTTGTTCTTTAGCGAAACCTCACGTTCCTCGACCGTCACACCACTGACCAAAATGGCGAGTCGCGCGCGGATGGCGTAGGGGCAGCGGCGGAAGGTATAGAGGATAGGAGTTGTCAACGTAGCACTCTTTGCGATGCCCGGCTCAAGGCAACATCACCCACTCAGCCCGCAATACATTATCCGATCGATGCACGACCTTCGTCCCGGCCCGCGCCGCCCACGGAATAATCTGTCGATGCAGCGGGATCAGGTAAACCTGGTCGCGCACGCGCATTGCCGCCGCCACCAGCAACGGCAGGCGTTTGGCATCATCGGTTTCACCGGAAGCCTGATCGAGTAGTTTGTCTACCTCGGCATCCGAGAAGCGCCCCATGTTGAAATCACCGCGCCCTTTGCCATCATACGAATGCATGGTCGGCGTCATAAAGGTGGTGCCGTCGCTGGGGGTACCGCCCCAGCCGTACATGAAGAAACTCGCATCGAGCCGCTCAAGTTTCTGAAAAAACTGCGCGCGGCCCAATGCTGAAACCCGGGTCTTAATTCCGACGCGCTCTAGCATTCCGGCGACAGCGATGCAGATGCGTTCATCGTTCACGTAACGATTGTTGGGGCAATCGAGCGTGATCTCGAAGCCTTTCGGATAACCTGCATCAGCCAGCAGTTTGCGCGCGAGCGCTACATCAAACGTAAGTCGGCCTTCCATATTGGCCTGATAACCAAACGAACCCGGCACAATAATACTGCCGGTCGGCACCGAGAAGCCACGCATCACCCGCGTACGAATCGCCTCGATGTCGATGGCGTGATAAATGGCTTTCCGCACACGGATATCCTTAAACGGATTCTTGCCCTTGATGTTGCTGTAGAGCAGCTCATCGCGCGCTTGATCGAAGCCCAGATATATCACCCGATTCTCAGGGCCTTCGACAATAGTGACGCGCGATTCGCGTTTGAGTCTGGGGATATCCTGCAACGGCGGGTCGAGTACGAAATCGACTTCGCCGGTAATCAGTGCTGACATGCGCGTGGCATCGGACTTGATCGGCAGGTACTGAACCTCCGTCACATTCCCCTCAAAACGCCCCGCCTTGAGACCCCACCAATCCGGGTTTTTCTGCAACACCGTTTTCACTTCCGCCTGACGGCTGATGAGCTTGAATGGCCCGGTACCGTTGGCGTGGCGCGAGGCGTAGGTCTCCATGCCGGTCTTGTAATCCTGCACCGTCACCGAGTCGTGCGCCTCGGTCCATTTGCGGCTCATGATGCTGATCACCGTTACGTTGGCGATAAAGGCTGGATGCGGTCGCGGCGTCACGATCTCTACCGTGTAATCGTCGATTCGGCTTGCCTTGCCCAGTGGTACAGCAAACACCTTGAAGTTCGACGTGGCCGATTGCGAACGATCAAAAGAAAACACCACATCGTCAGCCGTGAATGGCGATCCGTCATGGAACTTCACGCCCTGTCGCAACTTAAAGCGCCACGTCAGATCGTTCACCTTGGTCCAGGATTCAGCCAGCGCCGGCAAAATTTCCAGCTTCTTGCCGCGCACCGTGAGGTGTTCGTAGACGTGATCGTTGAGGAGATTATTGATGCCCTCGTTTTGCGCGTGCGGGTCGGCGGTGAGAAAGTCGCCCTGGCTGGACCAGCGGAATACAGCGGCCTGCGTACTGGCGGCGAGTGTACATATAGTGGCCGTGAACAGAATGAGCGCGGCCGGCAGAAGTGATCGATGCATACTTTTCATTGCGTCCACCGAATCATCAACATGATGTCCTTCTTTTGAAAACAAACGACATGGTAACGTCGCCGTGCTACACACGCGGGCCGGCAAGGCAATTCGAGTATTCCCAAACGTGTGCCGACACGCATGGAACTCAAGCCACCACCCCAAACAGCGCACCAACCCCGGCAGTTAACGCCATGGCCAACGCACCCCAAAATGTCACACGTGCGACGGAGGCCATTACAGGCGACCCGCCCGCGCGTGCCGCCACATAGCCCAACAGCGCCAGAAAGACGAGTGAGCTGCCCGCAATACCCCACATCAGTAAGGCCTTGGGAACGACCAAAACCATCAATAGCGGTAGCACTGCGCCTACTGAAAACATACCTGCCGAGGCGAACGCGGCCTGTATAGGTTTCGCAGTTAAGGTCTCTGATATTCCCAGCTCATCGCGCGCATGTGCACCAAGGGCATCGTGCTCCATCAACTGTGTGGCGACACTCGATGCCAATGCCGCATCGAGGCCACGACCCACATAAATGGCGGTCAGTTCCGCGTGCTCTTGCTTGGGGTTTGTTGCCAACTCTTTGCTTTCGCGCGCAAGGTCGGCACTTTCAGTATCGGCCTGGGAACTAACCGATACATACTCGCCGGCGGCCATCGACATGGCGCCTGCGACGAGGCCGGCGACGCCCGCAACCATGATGGCCTGCGTTCCTGTTCCCGCCGCAGCTACACCCAGAATAAGGCTCGCGGTCGAAACGATACCGTCGTTGGCGCCGAGCACGGCAGCTCGCAGCCAGCCTGTTCGATGTGTTCTATGTCTTTCGCTGTGTCTCATGTTTGCCAGTAAGTGAAAAGAAAGTCAGTTCGCCGTTTTCTAGCGTGCGTCGCATGATTGGCATCGTACAACCTTCATCTGTAGTTCAACCGTATCGCAACTGATGATGGCGAATTTCCATGTGGCTCATCCATTGTTGGACGCAACTATCATGGCAGCGCGATAAACCCCCTCAAAATCCGGCGGCATTCGACGCGGCTTACCGCTACTGATCTCAATGCAGATCAACTCCCATTTGCCTCGAAGTACTGTCGCTTGATCAGTATCGCGAATCAACTGGAATCGACGCTCCATCATCAACTTGCCTTCGCGAGCTACCAGCCACGTGCCCAACGTGAGTTTGTCATCAAGCGCCGTCGGCAGCAGGTAATCGTACTCACTTCGCCGAATCGCCATGGCGCGATTCAAACGCTGGTAGTCGGCCAGACTCAAGCCAAGCGCCTCAGAGTGTGCCCAGCCGATCCGTTCACACCAGCGCACATAGACCGCGTTATTGGTGTGATTCAGTCCATCAATGTCGCCAGCCAACGGCATGAGCGGTATGGTGAATGGATTCGCATGGTCCCACGTCATTCGCTGTGCCTCTTCAATTCAAACTTCATTTCTCAGTGAGTTATCGGACCGCCAATAGGTCGGCTCATACTAGACTCTGACTTGAGTCGCACTTACTTAATCGTAATCATGGCTATCGTCGGCCTTTCGGTGGCGCGCTGTATTGAAAATCGACTCCTTCCCCCGGCAACGGGGGAAGGACGGGATGGGGGCGACGCCCGCTGCGAAGACGCCCCATCCCATCCTTTCCCACAAGTACGGGGGAACAACCGCAAGCGTTTCGCCGGGAGCCAGACCGCCACCCAATTAGTATCATCGCTGTAGAAATACGGTCGATCAGACACATGAGTAGGTGCCATTCGACCCTGACTGCTATTGCAGTACGGCATTAGTAGCTGTAATGAACTTGACAAACCACCGTACGAAACGCATAGGGGAAAGCTTTATCAATTAAACGGTACCGTGCGTGTGCAGCTTCTGGCGGCTTGGTGGTGCGACCATAGCCACATCATGACCTGTGCACGCGCTAACTGCATGATTCCCGTGATTCCGTAGCTAACCACTATGCGGCAACTAACGTAATGTATTTGTCGCGCTCAACCTGCGGTAATAGGTCTGCCAAGCCCGCGTCAAGTGTGGCCAACTTGCCGTGGTGATGCTTCGCCAGTTCTATCAGGTATGCGTCAGTGACTTGCCGATGACCCACGAAAGTCGTGCTGGAGAAACTGGCTAAATTTCCTATTTGCAAATTGTCAGGCCAAAAAATGTGGCCCGGTAACCCGAGTATTTCAACCAATGCCCGCACTGCCGCGCGTGGACTGACGGCGCCGGAAACGATCCTGGAATTTGATGAAATGCGCACGAATGCGAGTTGCGTAAGTGGACACGTTGACCAGGAATGATGTCCCTGCGCCTCAAACCATTCGTGCGCAATGGTGTGATGCACGTGTACTGGCCAGGCGAGGGCGATCAGTACGTTCACGTCGAGCAGATATGTATCCCGCGACGGCACCGTCATCGAGGTGGACCGTTTGACCATCAATCGTCATCCTGCTTGACGTCCTCAAGGCCGATCATTGCTGCGCCCTTGGCTGTTTTGAATACGGGAAATCCGCTCTTACGTTTGACCGCAGTCCTGTTCTGAGCGAGGCTCTCCGCCTCCAGACCTTTGTTGGCCAGTTCGGAAATGATGTCGCCAAGTGCGACAGAGCGCGACGCGGCCAAGCGTTTGGCCGTGCTCAGCAATTGTGGGTCGAGGTTCAATGTGGTTCTCATGTCAGTCCCTTCTGGCGCATCAGTGCATCACAACATCATAGCACGCCACGAGTTCGCCTTCGTCACTCGCTAGCCTGCGGCGAGAGCACCCCTCAATCGGCAACACGTAAAATACCGTGCACCTGCGATGACCAGCCTCAAATCACGACCACCCTCAATCTCAAGGCCCCAGCGTCATGGAATTGCTTCAACTTTTACTCTTCATTCTTCTCTGCTCAGTCGCGCTTGGCTGGGTGGCGCGGCACTTTCAGTTTCCGTATCCAATCGCACTCGTGATCGGTGGCGGGGTGCTCGGCTTTGTACCCAAGCTGCCGGAGTTGCCGTTCAACCCTGAGCTGATTCTCGTTCTGGTGCTGCCGCCGATTCTGTATCAGGCGGCATTGCTTACCTCATGGCGTGATTTCAAGGCCAACCTTCGGCCCATCGGCTTGCTCGCGATTGGGCTTGTCATCGCTACCACCTTGGCCGTGGGCGCGACGCTGAAACTGCTGGTGCCAGATATCCCTTGGGCTGCGGCGTTTGTGCTGGGTGCCATTGTGTCGCCACCGGACGCAGTTGCCGCCACGGCGATTCTGTCGCGCCTTTCCATCCCGCGGCGCGTGGTGACGATTCTCGAAGGCGAGAGCCTGGTCAATGATGCGTCTGGTCTGGTGATCTACAAATTTGCGGTGGCGGCGGTGCTCACCGGCGCTTTCTCGTTGGCAGATGCAAGCGTGCAATTTGTCTGGCTCTCGCTCGGTGGCATCGGCGTGGGCATCGCCTTGTCGTTTGTGTTTATTGCCATTCACAAGCGACTGGGCGATACCATGATCGAGGTACTCACCACGCTCATCGTGCCCTATGTGGCCTATATCGCGGCCGAATCCATGCATGTCTCTGGCGTACTCGCGGTAGTGGCTGCTGGCCTCATCCGCGGTCGTTATTCGCCGGCGATTGTTTCCGCCGAGATGCGCATCATCGCGCGCTCGGTGTGGAACATGTTTGTATTCCTGCTCAACAGCCTTGTCTTCATGCTGATCGGCTTGCAGCTCTCGGGCATCCTTGGCCGCCTCGGAACGTCATCGGTGAAAGATTTGGCCTTTTATAGCTTGTTGGTCTGTACCGTGGCCATCGCCGTGCGATTCCTCTGGATTCATCCGGCGGCATGGCTGTCACGTGCCCTTGCCGGTGGCGATGCAAAATCCACCAGCGACAAGGCATCGGCGCATATTCCCGAGCGCGAACTCGTCATCATGAGCTGGTGTGGCATGCGTGGCATCGTCTCGCTGGCGGCGGCGCTGGCATTGCCAGTCACATTGCCCGGTGGCGAGCCGTTCCCGTATCGCGACTTGATCATATTCCTGACCTTCGTGGTGATCGCGATCACGCTGGTGATGCAAGGGTTGACACTCTCGCCACTGATCCGTTTTCTCAATGTCGGCCACGACTGGAGCGCTCACGACGAACACCAGATCGCGCGCGCGGCGCTAGGCACGGCGGCTGCTACTGCCATCGACAAAGAAGCGCTGGAAGCGGGTGCCGATGCCGACGTTATTGCGCGCATACGCGCCGAATTCGCCGACAAGATCGTGCAAACCACGCTAGACCCAAATGCACCTGATGATTCCGCAATACTTGACCCCGGTGCCGCCATTGCCAGACGCCTGCGCCGCGCCGCAATCTCAGCAGAGCGCCGCGAACTGCTGCGCATCTGGCGCGACAACCTCGTCAGCGATGAAGTGTTGCACCATATCGAGGAAGAGTTGGACTATCAGGAGTCGCACATCTGATTGCGACAGCGCCGTGCAGGCGAATGTCCTACGCTCACATCAGCGCATGCCGATACACCGGATTTGGTGGCCAGAATACATTGTCGATACCCGATCAATTCGTGATCGTCTGCAATTTAACTTCTGGAGATAAACACCATGAACAAAGATCAAGTCAAAGGCACCGTCAAAGTCGCTGAAGGTAAAATTCAACAGGCTGCGGGCAAGATTACGGGCAGCAAAACACAAGAGGCAAAAGGTCTGTTGAAGGAAGCTGCCGGCGAGACGCAAAAAAACTACGGCAACGCGAAAGAAACGCTGAAGGATATTGCCAAGGGTAAGTAAGCTGCAAAGGCGCCTGACGCGGAATACAAATTCGCGTCGGGCTTGTTGCCCTGCTTTACGTGTCGTTCATATTCGCGATTGCGAACGCAATGAATTTGCAGCCGCCAACCTGCCCCACCTCACCCGTTCTCCAGCGCCCGAAGTATCGCTTCCTCAGACGACTGCCCACAAAACCGCACGGCTCCTCGCCGCATCGCCGCCGCTGCATCTTGCTTCACGTCGTGAATATCCTCAAGCGCAGCCTCGCCTACAACCGCACCGACCCAGCTGTTGCGTCCGCTGCGTTTGGCGGCGTAGAGCGCGATGTCGGCGAGATCGACCACGTCCTGCCAGCTGGCGATGTGCGGATCAAGTGGCAGAAACGGGAAGCAGGCGAAGCCCACCGAGCAGGTGATCATCAGCGGTTTGTCATCGGGCAGTGCAAAGGGTTCGTCGCGTAGTACTTCGCAGACGCGGGTGGCGAGCCGTTCGGCACGGTCGCGCGAGGTGGCACGCGCAACGATGAGAAATTCCTCACCACCCCAACGCACCAGATGGTCCGACTTACGAAATACTTTTTCCAGGCGCACGCGAATCTGCGAGAGGACGGCATCGCCTGCCGCGTGGCCGTGGATATCGTTGACGCGCTTGAAATGATCGATATCGAGCATTAAAAAGATCAGGTCGGCGTCGTTGGCTGGCGTGCCAGTGTGCTGCGCGCGCTCATGCTGGCGCACGCACAATGCGGCATCTACATCGGCGTGCAACATCAGGTAGCGGCGGTTACGCATGCCAGTCAAGGTATCGGTGAGGCTCGCTTCCTCGAGCTGCGTGCGCGCCTCTTGCAGGTGCTCGTAAGCGAGCGTGTTGTCGAGCGCGATGGCGACATATGAGCACAACGTGCGGAAGATCAGCAATTCACGTTCGCCATAGGCCTGTGGCGCGGTCGACTGAAAACAAATTGCGCCGAGTACGCGATCCTTGACCGCCAGCGGGCCGAAGTATCCGCTCTGCCACGGTGTTGAAGCGGGCGCAGTTGCGTGCTGCCCCTCATGCGTTGCATCTGCACTCGGCTGGAAAATCTCCGTCTGCTCACGAATACAGGTGGCAATCGGCGAACCCGGGCTTTCGAGTGGAATCGACGCTGCCGTCATCGCCACGCCGCTTTCCGCACCCTGGCTCATCGCAATGTTCTTGCCATCCTTGTCCAGCAGCCATATCGACAGATGCTGCACATCGGCCAGCTCACTCAAGTGCTGCATCAGCGCCGTGAATACGCCGACGTGATCTAGGTTGGAGGTAATTTCCCGTCCGATGCGGCCCAATTTTTTCAGTGTCTGCGATTGCTGCGTCATGGCGGCGGCGAGCGTACGCTGTTGTGCGGCCTCGGCCTGCGCCTGTGCCGTTTCTTTTTGCCCCTGCATCAGTACCGATCGGTGGGCGGCTTTCTTGAGCGCGTCGCTCTGCTCGGCGCGAATGACTTCCTTGGCGTACTCAAAGGCGCGCTCGGTATTGCCAGCTGCCGCGGACGCATCCGCCAGCCCCATGAGCAGCTTGGGGGTAGGCTGCCAGCCTTCGATGCCGCGGCCAATCTCCAGGGCGCGCTCCATATAGTGTAGCGGCGCGTTTTCCGCTTGCATGCCGGGCGGGTTAGCAAGTGGATGTGCCGCGTGAATTTCCGCCAGCGCTTGGCTCAGGGCAACGCTGCGCTCGGCAAAGCCAAATTGGTCGATGAGGGCCTGCGCCTCGGCAATCGCGGCCAGCGCCTTCTCTGGTCTGCCGGCGGCAGATTGGGCGCGAGCCAGATTGATAACGCCTTCGACGAGGTTGTCGTTCGAATTCACCTCGCGGCAAATTCGCGTCGAGGTTTCATACGCGGTAACGGCTTCCTCGGGCATATTTTTGGCGAGCAAGGTATGGGCGAGGGCTGCCAGCGCGATTGCCTTGTGCATGCCACCGGATAGCGATGCGTATTGCGCCACCGCTTCGGTCAGAACTTCATGGCTGCGATCAAGCTCACCGAGCTCGCGCAATACGCTGCCATAGCGCACATTGGCTGCGGCCAGTATCGTTGGCCAGCCGGTTTCGCGCGCGCGGTTCACACTCCATTCGATGCACTCCATCGCCGCATCCAGATCACCCAGACACTCCAGCGCCCAGCCCGCATTGGACGACGCCATGATCGCCAGCCGCACCATGCCTGTCTGGTCGGCAAAGTCGCGGGCACGCAGCGCCATCACAATCGAGCGCGGCGGGTCGCGCCAGAATTTCGCGGACGCTTCGGCCGCGCATAGCACGGCCGATAAGGAAGGTGGATCGTCGAAAGTGGTGCCGGTCTGTGCCAGTACATGCAGCGATGGCGCCGGATCGGAATACGCGCCGATGTAAGCACACCAGGCCAGCGCGATGCGTAAGCGCGTGGCATCGCCACTCAAGCGATAGTGCTCCACCGCCTTCGCATAGGCACGCTGATAACGAACGCTGTCGCCAGCCGCAAGCCCAATGCTGGCCGAGGTGAGGCAGCAATCACCCACGCCGCGATCGTCACAGTGCGCCGAGAATATCTCCTGCGCCATGCTCAGTTGCCGCTCAGCTGCATCGATTTCGAAAAGTAACGTCAACGCTTCGGCGCGGGTGAGGGCAAGCC
>JBDTPE010000018.1:0-14307 GCA_039932875.1 Betaproteobacteria bacterium
CCGCGGTGGGTCTGGCGGTGGCTTATCTACATCGGGAATGGGATTAATGACCGCGTACATACGCAGCTTCTTCCTAACGAAGCCATAGACTTGGCTCACCAGCGAGAGCTCCTTGAGAATTGTGGACCCTGCTTTACCGTCAGCGAGCCGGGACTCGACGTATTGGTCAAATTCAAAAGGCAAAATTTCGCCGATGGGCCGATTGGCGAACGGATGGCGGAGCCAACGCTTCGCCATCGACAATTCCTGATCCGCGCCCTTCTTTTTGGGCGTGACCCTCTCCGTATACTTTTGCATGGCCTCCCCCAATGTCATTGACTCATTCTGCTTGGGGTCGTAGTTCAGGCCACGCTGCCGTTCACCGTGAATGGTCGTCAGCCAATCGCGGGCATCGCGACGTGTGGCAAATGTCTTCGAGAGACTCTCGAAATGGGCGGTACGGTCGCTTGCCTGATGGACAATCGATCCATTCTTGTGAATCAACTTTGAAATGGGCATGGAAGCCTCCAACGTGAAGTTGAGAAAGGCGGAACTCGTTGTTCCATGTGTCCACGTACTCTTTTCGTTCGTTGCTTCAGCATTGCTGCAGCGCTTGCTATTGTTGGAGTCTCTTCATGGTCCACCGAAGTGGCGAGAAGGTCTTGAATACCAACAAAAAAATCCTGGTGGCCAATCCCTGATTCGAACAGGGGACCTGCGGATTATGATTCCGTCGCTCTAACCGGCTGAGCTAATTGGCCTTTTTTTGAAAACTTACTTTCCAGCTTCCCGGAAAAGGCGCGAAGTATGGCCCGAAGCGGGATTTTCGTCAAGGTTACCAACTGGCCAAATCGCATTTGCTGCTGGATATTGCACCGCAACAAAAAGAGGACTATCCTTGACAGCGACTGTAGTTGGCGAAACTGACCGCCAGCACGTTGGCAGTCTAAAAACTAGAGCAAACTCAAACAAGATCATATCGATCAACATCTGCTGCCACTCCGCGATTTGCCGTCTGGATCGCCCAGTCTCGTTGTTGACACCAACCAAATGGATTCATCTCAAAAGAAACTAAGTGCGCTGACCATCGGCGCCATCGGTGTCGTGTTTGGCGACATCGGTACCAGCCCGCTTTACGCGTTGAAAGAATCGTTCAATCCCCAGCACGGCATTCCGCTCAATGAGGGCACCGTGCTGGGGATTCTGTCGCTCATGTTCTGGTCGTTGATGACGTTGGTGACCGTGAAGTATCTGGTGTTCATGATGCGGGCGGACAATCGGGGCGAGGGTGGCATTCTTGCGTTGACGGCGCTTGCACAGCGCTGCTTTCGCGCGAGTTCGCGCGGACGTTGGATCGTCACGTCACTAGGCATTTTCGGTGCAGCAATGTTCTATGGCGATGCGATTATTACACCCGCCATGTCAGTCATGTCGGCAGTCGAGGGTTTGTCACTGTTCGCGCCGGCCCTTGAGAAATTTGTGTTGCCACTGTCGATAGGCATTCTTGTCGGGTTGTTCGCGATTCAGCGACACGGTACCGCCGTTATCGGCAGGTTTTTCGGGCCGACCATGATTGCCTGGTTTGCAATCCTGGCCGTACTTGGCGTTGTCCAGATCGCCAAGAATCCGGGTGTACTTGCGGCCGTCAATCCGTATTACAGCTTCGCTTTCCTGATCGAATACAAATTTGCGGCATTCATTACGTTGGGCGCTGTGGTGTTGTGCGTGACGGGTGGCGAGGCGCTATACGCAGATATGGGACATTTTGGACGAAAACCAATCCGCATGGCCTGGTTCTGGCTCGTCTGGCCGGCGCTGCTGTTGAATTATTTCGGCCAGGGCGCGTTGTTGCTGGCCAACCCGGCTACGGTAAAAAACCCGTTTTACTTGATGGTTCCCGACTGGGCGCTGTTGCCGATGATCGCGCTAGCCTCAATGGCGGCGATCATCGCCTCGCAGGCGGTCATTTCTGGTGCCTTTAGCCTGACCAAGCAGGCAATTCAGCTCGGTTATCTGCCACGCTTTGCAATCATGCACACTAGCGCGCGGGAGCAAGGTCAGATTTATGTTCCATTCGTCAACTGGTTCATGCTGGCGGCGATCGTGCTGCTCGTTCTGGGCTTCGAGAATTCGAGCAACCTTGCCAGCGCCTACGGTATCGCCGTGACCATTACCATGCTGATCGACACGCTGTTGCTGTTTGTGGTGATGACACGCATCTGGCGCTGGAATAAGTATCTGGCACTCGTATTGACAGGCATCGTTGTCGGAAATGATGTGATGTTTCTCAGTGCCTGCCTGACCAAGGTAATCGATGGTGGCTGGTTTCCACTGGTCGTCGGCGGCATCATGTTTACGATTATGAGCACCTGGTGGCGAGGGCGTCTGATCGTTCGCAAGCATTCAAACGAAGGCGCGATGCCGCTCAAATTGTTTGTCGATTCGCTCGCTCTGAGTCCGCCTCACAAGGTTCCTGGCACAGGCATTTTTATGACCACCAATCCGGATGGTGTACCCAACGCGCTGCTGCATAACCTTAAGCACAACAAGGTGCTTCACGAGCGTGTGATCATTCTGTCAGTCGTGATTGAAGATATTCCATTCGTACCCAAGGAAGACTACGTGTGGATCGAAGACCTCAGTAACGGATTCTGGAAAGTTACCGGACATTTCGGCTTTAAGGAGTCACCGGACATTCCCGTTATGTTGGCCGACTGCAAGCTACAGTCGATGAGCTTTGACATGATGGACACGAGTTTTTTCATCAATCGCGAAACGCTGATTGCGACCCCGGGTGGAGACATGGCACTTTGGCGCGAACACCTGTTTGTGTGGATGTCGCACCTGGCCGCAAAGGCATCCGACTACTTCAGGATTCCCACCAACAGAGTGGTCGAACTTGGCTCTCAGGTGGAAATTTAACGAAAATCAAGCAACGGCGCGCTTTTCAAGGGTTTTATGGCTGGAAAGCCTCGCCGCTGCTGGAGTTTTGTGTTTGCGCGAGGTCTACTTGATCTTGGCCAACGGCAAATACAGATTCACGCATGTGCCGCCACCTTTTAGCGTCAGAAGCTCAAGCTCCCCGTGCAATCTCGCGGCACGAATTTTCATGTTATCGAGTCCGCGGCCTGCTGAACTGCCGGAATTTGCGCCAACGCCATCATCGGTGACACGAACAAACAATCGTGCGTTTACATAGTCCACCCCGGTTGACAGCGTAATGCGCTTGGCATGTGCGTGTTTAAGCGTATTGGTAAAGGCTTCTTGCACGATACGCAATATGCTGCGCACGTTTTCTGGGTCAAGGTAGGCCAGTGGCGGCAGGTCGCTGACTGCCCACTCCAGCGAAATGCCCGCCGCGCGCAAGCGTGGTTCGAGGCGGTATCGTAAATTTCCCAACACCACCAGCAGATCGCTTTCCACCGGCTCCAGCGAATCGATGGTGAGCTTGAGTTCGTCGATGCAATCGGCCAGCGTTTCTTCTATTTGGTGCTGCGAGAGCGTACTCACCCGGGCCAGCGCCAACGTCGACATCAGATGAGAGCCGATGCCGTCGTGCATGTCGCGCATCAGTCGTTGCCGCTCCTCGGCGGTGGCGCGTTGCTGGTCTAGTGCACGCAGGCGTTCATAGCTCAGCGCCAGCTCACGTTCGCGATCACGCACGCGGGTGGCAAGCTCGGCATTAAGTGATTCGTGCTTTTGGAGCACGTCAACGAAACGACGTATTAGCAAGATGGCGACGGCAAACAATAGAAGCGGCCCGCCTAGAGGCAACAGATACAGCGTGTCGAATTCCAGCATTTCCTGATAATTAAGCAGGTCGTGCATTGCCAGCAGGAAGTTGATCAACAGCGCAGCGAGCAACGTCAGGTTTTCGAGTTTTGGCTCACGCATAAGTGCACGCCCAAGTACCACAAGCATGGTCAGTGAGATGATGGTATTTACGACAAAGACGGCTGCCACAACGGCCAGACTCGATGCCACCATCAACAACACGGTGGCCGCGACGGCAAAGGCCGCGACGGTGCGTTCGAAGCGCGGCGAAGACTGGCCACAGAAGCGAAGAACGAAATACGTCTGTGTCGCAATCATCCACGAAAGCGATGGTGCCGCTAACACCCAACCCCACGATTCAATGTCGCGCGTAAAGGTATGCCAGAGACGTACAATTGTCGCCAGACAAAGTAACGCGAAATACCCGAATACTGCCTCCTGACGCCGACTTGCCCATAGCGAGACAGACAACAAGGCCGTTAACGCGAGCAATGCCGCGATGAATTTTGGCGCGGTCGATTGATAGAAAAAGCGATTGTCATAAAGGTGACGTACTTGCATTTCGTCGCCGAGATAAATTCGCGACAGGCCGGCGCGAAGCAGGCCATCAGGATGCAGACGAATAAGAATGTCGTTGCGACCGGCTCTGAGCATGCTTGGCGGCACAACAAAAAGCTGAGCGACATTCCAGCTCAGTTCACGCTTTTCCAGATTGCCGCTGACGCCAACTAAAGTGTCGTTGACGTAGAGCGCAATATTGTTGGTAATGCGTGGAATGTAAACTGCCTGCGGCGTTTCCGGTACTTGTGCTAGCTCAAAGTGCAGCCGATACCAGCCAGGCCGACTGCGTGCACGTGACTGCTTGCGCCAGCTATCTGGCAATGACACTGCCTCCCATTTCGCATTTACGTCGGGTTTGCCAATTTCACCGGTTAATGCGAATTCGGCTTCGGAAAGCTCGATGGCGAGATTGGGCACGGCCTGTGGCGCCGAGGATTTTGCCGGCGGCGCAGTTTGCCCATGGGAAATCGACATTGCCGTCAGTGAGACAGCAAGCAGAATCGAAAAAAGCGCGCGAATGTGTTGCTTGGTCAAGCTACAACGTACGGATGAGACCCATCCGGTTGGCCTCGAAAACCGCTTCGCCACGCGAGTGCACCGCAAGCTTGCGGTAGATTTTTTTGACATGGCTGGTCACGGTATGCGGCGAGATGCTCATCAGTTTACCCATTTCCGGGTAATTGAAGCCCTTGGAGGCAAGCAGCAGAATCTCGCGTTCGCGATCAGATAGCGATACGCTATCACCCTCATCGTCGACATCTATCGCAACGCTGGCAGCAGTCGGCTCGGCTTGAAATCGTTTCAACAAGCGGCGGGCAATGATCGGACTGATCGGCGAACCACCGTTTATCAATTCCTGAATGCCCGAGAGGAAGCTTTCCTCCGAAGCATCCTTGAGCAAATACCCGGCGGCACCAGCCTCAATTGAGGCCAAAACATGCTCCTCATCGCCAAAGACAGTCACCACCATGCACTCGCATTTCGGCAGCGTCTGGCTGGCATGGCGAATGACTTCGATACCACTCAGGTCCGGCAATCCCAGATCCACTAGCAGCACGTCGGGTTTTCTAAGGTCCAGCATCGCCAGACCCTCCGCCCCAGTCGCGACGCTCGCGACTACCTCGAACGATGGGTCATTGGCCAGCATCGCCGCGTAGCGGGCGCGAAAAGCGGGATCATCTTCAACGATTAGTACGCGGGGCATATCATTCTTGTGTGCTGGTTGAGTCCAGATTGTAAGCCTGCCCTTCCCGGCGTATGCATCCCCTGATCGTGGTAAAAATCCAAAACCGCTAGTTACAATGTTGCCAGCACGATTTCCCTGCGAGGCAAAAAGGTCACGGGATAAGGACGGTCGATCCCGTCGTCCTTCTGGCTTCCAGATCGCGATGTGCTTGCGCTGCGTCTTTAAGTGCGTAGGTCTGGTTGACTTCTATTTTGACGATGCCACGTGCCACCACATCGAATAGGTCGTTGGCCGTGGCAAGCAATTCTTCGCGCGACGCTACGTGGGTGTCGAGTGTGGGGCGAGTGACGAATAGCGATCCTTTGGCCGCGAGCAGGCCAAGGTCCAACGGCTCGACCTTGCCCGAAGCATTGCCGAATAATGCCACCAGACCACGTGGGCGTACACAGTCTAGCGACTTCATGAACGTATCCTTGCCGACGCCGTCGTAAACCACGGCGCACTTCTTACCGCCGGTGATCTCAGCCACCCGCGCGACAAAGTCTTCGCTGCGATAGTTGATAACATGATCACAGCCGTTGGCTTTGGCAAGTTCGCCTTTTTCTGCGCTGCCGACGGTGCCAATGACCGTCGCGCCAAGATGTTTGGCCCACTGGCACAGTATCAAGCCCACGCCGCCTGCCGCCGCATGAAACAGGATGGTGTCGCCGGGTTTGACAACATGCGTGCGGCGAATCAGATATTGCGCAGTCATGCCTTTGAGCATCATCGATGCGGCCTGCTGGTCGCTGACGCCGTTGGGGATTTTCACAACGCGATCAGCTGCAATCAACCGTGCTTCTGCATACGACCCAATCGGCGCCGATGCGTAGGCAACACGGTCACCGACCTTGACGTCAGTCACACCGGTGCCGACCGCTTCAACTACGCCAGCACCCTCCCGACCGATGACGCTCGGCAACGGGATTTTGTAGAGTCCTGTGCGGTGGTAGGTGTCGATGTAATTCAATCCGACGGCGGTATGGCGCACCCGCAGTTCTTTTTCGCTCGGGTTGCCCAAGTCAATGGCTTCCCATTTCATGACCTCCGGACCACCGTGCTCGTGAATACGAATGGCATTTGTCATGCTGCTTTCCTTTCTTCAATGAATCGTTGTAGTTGTTCAAGTTTGGCCTGGCTGATCGCTCCGGCAATATCGTGCGCGTTTTCCTTCGCAATGCTGCTGAAATCGAGTGATTGCAGTTGTGACAAAGCGGCAAGCAAGAGATTTTTCTGCGGATACGGTGTCTCTTCAAAACCCAGGCGGCCGTGGTGATCGCAAACGCAAGCCTCGACGAAATCGATGAAACGCGCAGGACGGCGCAAGGCGTCGGTAGCATCCATCATCGCCAGCAGTCTTTCGGCGCTGATCTGGGCGACAGAATGCGCGTCACCGTGCCAACGTGCCGTCATTCTCGCAAGGTCGCGGCACTCGCCGGGAATCCGCAAACGCTCGCATAGGTTGTCCACTAGGTCCACGCTGCTTTCCTCGTGTCCGGGATGACGTGGCCAGAATTTCTGCGGTGTAGTGCCTTTGCCAAGATCGTGCGTCAGCGCCGCAAAGCGGATGGCCAACGAGTAATTCTTCGATGCGGCATAGTCGAGCACCATCATGACGTGAATACCGGTGTCGATCTCTGGGTGCGATTTAGCCGACTGTGGAACGCCAAACAGGCGGTCCACTTCTGGCAGCAATCTCGACAACGCGCCGCAATCGCGTAACACGTCAAACATTTTTGATGGCGCGGCCTCCATCATTCCACGTGCCAACTCCTGCCACACGCGCTCGGGGACCAAATGGTCAAGCTCGCCAGAATTGGCAATTGCCCGCATCAATGCGTTCGTTTCCGGCGCAATTTGAAACCCCAACGTCGCGAACCGCGCAGCAAAGCGCGCAGCGCGCAGCACACGCACCGGGTCTTCAACGAATGCCGCGCCGACATGGTGCAGCACACGCGCATGCACGTCAGCGACACCGCCGTAAGGATCGATCAGCGTACCGTCGGTGTCACGGGCAATGGCATTGACGGTGAAATCGCGGCGGGCGAGGTCTTCTTCCAGTGTGACGTCAGGCGAGGTGTGAAAGACAAAGCCCTGATAACCGGGCGCCGTTTTCCGTTCAGTCCGGGCTAGCGCATATTCAGCATGCGTTTCGGGGTGCAGGAATACAGGAAAGTCAGCGCCGACTGGTTTATACCCCAGCGAGACCATCTCCGCCGGCGTGGCGCCGACGACAACGTAATCATGGTCTTGGCTTTGCAGGCCAAGTAGCGCATCACGGACCGAGCCGCCGACCTCATAAACTCTCATCAAATACGCTAGTCTGGAGCTTTAGCGTACGGCTCATCGAAGCCGACAAACTCGGTTTCAAGACTTGCTTCAGCCATCCACGCGGCAACGCCCGGCGCGGCTTTCATGGCTTCGCAATATTGCAGTGTTGCTGTAGCAAGTGGTGGCGCGTAAGTATGGAATCGCATTACCACCGGGGCGAACATCGCATCGGCAGCGCAAAATGGACCAAACAGGAATGGCGCATCGGTGTGCGAGCCAAAGCGTTCGCGTGTGGACCGCCAGATCGCTTCTACGCGAGCGATATCCTCGGCAACGCCAGCCTGCATGCCCTTGCCTGGGTGTTGGCCGCGTATGTTCATCGGCATATTGCTGCGCAGCGCCTGGAAGCCGGCATGCATTTCAGCGGCAATCGCGCGTGCCAATGCCCGCGCAGCTTTATCCTTCGGCCAGATGGCAAATTGCGGAAAGCGCTCGGCAATGTATTCGATGATGGCAATTGTTTCCCAGACCGCAATTGAGTCGGCAGCCCCTGGCGCTCCATCCCAAAGCGTGGGCACCTTTCGTGTCGGCGCCAAACGGGTGATACGTTCGTTCCATTCCTTGGTCTCGAATTTCAGCATGACTTCGTTGAAAGGAATACCAAATTGCTTTAGTAGTACCCATGGCCGCATCGACCAGGAGGAGTAGTTCTTGTTACCGATGACTAATGTGAGTGACATGGTACTGGGCTATCTTCCGGCGGCATCGCGAAATTCTTGATACCTGCTACGACTGCCACCGGCATCAGCTCCCAAATAAGTGGGCACTACACTTTCCATTGCTGCGGCACGACCGAACATTGCCGGAAATGGCTGGTCTGATGTGCTTGGCAGGCTCATCGATCGAACGTTGTCAGGCGTAATCAATTTTCCTGGCAACATGCTGAATACGGTCGCTTGAAGCATGGAGAGTGCAGGACCCAAGCCAAGGATCACGCGGCGCCTGCCTGTTATGGCGGCGACAAATCCCACGAGTTCGCGCAAGGTGTAAACGTTCGGGCCAACGAGAACATAAGTTTGATTGCTCGTTGCGAGTAGGCTGATGCTACTGACGAGCACACGCGCAACGTCTTCGACCCATACCGGTTGAAACCTGGCGTCCGGGGTTCCCAGCGGAATCAGCGGAAAAAACTTCAAGAGTCCTGCAAACATATTCAAAAATTCGTCGTTTTCGCCGAAGACGACGGATGGCCTGAACATCGTGACCTTCAGCGCCGAATGCGCTTTGCAGGTGTCCCAGACTGCCGCTTCGCCGCGGCCCCGCGAACGCAAGTACTCGCTCGGACCGTTGCTGTCGGCATTGAGTGCACTCATGTGAATCAATCGGGTCACGCCGGTTTTTGCGCATGCCTCCGCGACCATTTTGGGAAACGTCACATGGACGCGTTCGAAATCACCGTGAAGTATGCCGATCAGATTGATGACTGCATCGTGACGGCTAACCAGCTCCTCAAGTTGTGTTGAGTTGAACACATCCGCCTCGACCACATCGACTGTCGGCAACAGGAACAGCCGTTTGCCGCGTTCGCGTCGCCGGGTCGGAACCGTAACGAAGATTTCCTGCCGCGCCAATTGTTCAGCGACCGATGCACCGACGAAACCTGTCCCGCCAAGAAGCAGTACCTTGTTGACTATCATGTTGTGTTCCAGTTGGTCGTAGCGTTGTCGCCGCCGAGACCGATTATTGTGGATTGCTCTTCACAGCAGCGAGGCTGCTTACACCACCACTTCCACCTTCGCTGCTCCCCGGCACCGTTCCCAGCATTTCCTTCAAGCGACGCGTCGTGGCGCCAGCCTGCTGCGCATAAAACCAAGCGTTGACCATCACTTTTTTGACGTAGTCACGAGTTTCGTTGAATGGAATCGATTCCGCATAGATTGCGCCTTCCAGCGCTTGGGTGGCCCGCCAGCGCCTGGCCCGTCCTGGCCCGGCGTTATAACCTGCTGTCGCCAGCACGGGGTGGCCAAGATCGTCCAAAACATGCCGCAGGTAAAACGCGCCAAGGTTTAGATTGACCGATACATCAGTGACCTTGGCGAGTGAAAAACGATCCATGCTGACTTTTTTCGCTGCCCAGGTTGCGGTCGCGGGCATCAATTGCATCAAACCCATTGCGCCTGCCCGTGACTTTGCGTCCGCCATGAATCGGCTCTCCTGACGGATCAATCCATATACCCATGCTTCATCGAGACCTTGAGCCTGCACACGTGTGGACAGGTCGGCGTGATGGGGAGTGGGATAGCGCTGTGCGAAATCGTGCACCGCCAGCGTTTTTTCGGCAGTGTTGATGGCCCGATCCGGAATGTTTGCCACTCGCGCCGCCTCTGCCGCAGCCAGCAATTGTTGATCGTCCATATCGCGAATGCCATATAGCCACTCGCGCAGCCCCTCGCTCCGCAAATCAAGGCGGTAAAGCGCCAATGCGCGGCCTATCGCAGGACGTTGAATCACGGCATCGATCTCGACGCGTGATGGCTTCCACCCTTGCCAACTGGGGCGAGTCGACAGGCCAAGTTCTTCAGCGGAAAGTACGCCATAGAAATTGTTTTCACGTGCCAGCGACGCGCGTAATACGCGGGCGCTCTCGAGGTCACCCGTTTGCTGCGCGGCGCGCGCCAGCCAATACCGCCAGGTGGATTCGCGCCGCTCTGGTTCTGACATGCCACCGATGGCAGTCCGCACCGTCGTCCAGTCCCCAGCACGCATGGCTGCACGCGCCTTCCACGCCGACTGTGTATCGTTGAGCCGGGATCCAGCATGCTCAAACCAGCCAATCGCACTACTATCGTGCTGCATGGCGCCGTAAAGGCCGACTTGCGCCCAAGCGTAGGCAAGGTCACTTGCGGCAAGTTTTTTCCCGTGTGCGTCCAGCAGCGATGCTGCTTTATCAGCATCGGAGCGCGCGAGACGCGTGACG
The DNA here is from genome assembly GCA_039932875.1 of Betaproteobacteria bacterium. Classification (GTDB taxonomy): domain Bacteria; phylum Pseudomonadota; class Gammaproteobacteria; order Burkholderiales; family Usitatibacteraceae; genus UKL13-2. The sequence goes on from JBDTPE010000018.1 coordinate 10,788, forward strand.
GCGAACAGGAAACACTCTACTGAGCTTTGCGATGCGGGCTGTAATTTCTCACGCTGCAAAAATTGTGCGGGATTCTGGCCGGCGAGAGCGGTATAGCGTTCAAAGTTCGACGCGACGTTTGGAATCAGCATGGCACTTTTGCGAGCATCGGCAAGCTGGTTATTTTCGAGCAAGGTTCGTACTCGCAGCCATGCCTCGTTGGCAGATATGGTTTTTTCAGCGAACAGGCGCGCAAACACCTCGTCACATGCAGTTGGTGCGGCGCGGGCAGAGCTCCAGTATGCCTTTGCCTCAGTGAGAGCATCGCGATCATTTCGGCTTAGCCGGTTACGCCATTGGTGGCAGGTAATTTCCGGGTCATCGTTGTTGAACAAAGGCGCCTCTGACGCAAACAGCTCCCATTGATTGAGCTTGCCGAGAATTTTCAGCCAGTCGCGGCGCAAGCTGTCCGCCACCACCGAGTGTGGATTGGCTGCCAGGAACGCGTGAATTTCAGTCGCATTGCTGACTGCAAACGCGCCGGTCTGCGCCAGATTTGCCGAAAGCCACCAATATTGTACGTACGACACGAGCGGATGCAAATTGGCGGACGCGTTATTCAACCTTTCCCTTATTGAGGCGAGTGATTTGAGGTCGTGTCGCTCAAACGCAGCACGCGCTGCAATCATGTCTTTGTCGCCAGCGGACAATTGCTGGGTGACCACTGCAGTACCCGGCAAATTTTTTCCAATCGAGGGCGCAACTGAGGCGACGACCGTCGATGAAATTGCAACGGTCGCGGCAGCGGGCGTTGGCGCGTTTGCCGGTATCGACGGCACCTGCTGCGCATGTGCGAAGTCAATCTTGCCTAGCATCAATGAAAACGTGAGGAGTGCAGCGTAAAAACGTTTTACCCGCTTGGGGCATTTAGCGTGACGGTCGACGACGATGGCAAATCGGTTAGTGTGCATAAGACAACAATGTTTATCACCGAGATCCGGATGACTTATTCTATCGCCTCAATGAGCCGGATGCATGGCTGATCGTTAACCCGTACCGAGAATCGACTTTATGGACATTGTGACACCGCTGTTTTGGGCCGCCTTGCTGAAAATTATCGGCGTGAACATCATTCTTTCCGGCGACAACGCTGTGGTGATTGCGCTCGCTGCACGCAGCTTGCCGCCGGAGCAGCAGAAGAAAGCGATTTTTTGGGGTAGTGCAGCCGCAATCATCTTGCGCATCGTGTTGACGATGTTTGCCGTTGCATTGTTGCAATTGGCATGGCTAAAGCTGGTGGGTTCGGCACTGTTGCTGTGGATTGGCGTAAAACTTCTATCTGACGCCGACGACGGTGAGGACGGCATCAAGTCGCACCACACGATGTACGATGCGATCAAAACGATTCTGATCGCAGACTTGGTCATGAGCCTCGATAACGTAATTGCTGTAGCAGCGGCGGCCAAGGGTGACTGGTTACTGGTCATTATCGGTTTGGCGATCAGTATCCCGTTGATCATTTATGCGAGCACCCTGCTGATCAAGGTGATGGAAAAATATCCTGTCGTCATAACGATAGGTGCCGCGTTGATTGGTTGGGTGGCGGGTGAAATGGCTTGGGACGAACAAGTCCTCAAGCCATTTACCAGCCAATTTCCACATTGGTTTGAATACTTCGCCGCCGCCGCGGGCGCATTGATGGTGGTGGGAACAGGTAAGTATTTGTCTGGGCGACAAAAGAATTCAGAATCACCAGCCTGATCCATAATTGCCGGGCTACAAAGATTGGGAGCAACATAGTGCTAATAACAATAATTTTCAATTGGCTTTTCGGAGGATTCAAACATGAACAGGAAAATACATTTTTCAATGGCGATTTCGAAAGTCGCGCTTGCGGTGGCGATGACCATCGGCATGACGGCTTCACATGCGTGGGAGCCAACAAAGACGGTTGAGTTCGTTGTGCCGGCAGGAACCGGCGGTGGCGCGGATCAAATGGCGCGATTCATACAGGGCGTGGTTACTAAACACAACCTGATGAAACAGCCGATGGTGGTTGTCAATAGAGGCGGTGGTGCCGGTGCAGAAGGATTCCTGGACGTAAAGGGCTCCAAAGGTGACCCGCATAAAATCATCATTACGCTTTCGAACTTGTTCACGACGCCGCTGGCAACAGGCGTACCGTTCAGTTGGAAAGATTTAACACCGGTGCAGATGATGGCACTTGACCAGTTCATTCTTTGGGTAAATTCGGAAACGCCTTACAAGACCGCCAAAGAATATACCGATGCGGCAAAGGCTGCGGGCGCTGGCAAGATGAAGATGGGCGGCACGGGATCCAAACAGGAAGATCAGATCATCACCGTTGCCATTGAAAAGAAGTCGGGCGCCAAATTTACTTATATCCCGTACAAAGGCGGCGGTGAAGTAGCTGTGCAATTGGTGGGCAAACATATCGATTCAACTGTAAATAACCCGATTGAAGCCGTCGAACAATGGCGCGCGGGCAAGCTACGAGCGCTGTGCGTATTTGACGACAAGAAGATGCCTTACACGGCGAAAATCACCGCGACGCAATCATGGGGCGACGTACCAACATGCAAGAGCCAGGGTCTTGATGTCGACTATCAAATGCTGCGTGGAATTTTCATGGCGCCGGGCGTAAGCAAAGATCAAGTTGATTTCTATGTAACCTTGCTTAAGAAAGTGCGTGAAACGCCGGAGTGGAAAGAGTTCCTTGAAAAGGGTGCTTTCGACAATACCACACTGACCGGTGACGAATATGCGAAGTGGGTCGCGAAAGAAGAGCAGCGGCATTTGGCGCTTATGACGGAAGCCGGATTTTTGGCCAAGAAGTAGAAATCGCCTTAACTCAGCCCCTGGGATAACGCACCCCGGGGGCCATCCAAATAGTCGGTCTTCACGAAGCCGCGCAAGACGGTCTGACTGCATTTTTCTGAGGAGCACCTGTGGAAACACCGGAAGATAAGTCTGCTGCGTCCGTAAAGACCGTTGATGCGGTTACCGCCGTCGTCATTTTTCTGATGGGTGCCGTAGTCATTTGGGATAGTTGGCGCCTCGGCGCAAAGTGGGGCTCAGACGGGCCCGAAGCGGGGTATTTTCCGTTTTACATTGGCTTGATTCTGTGCGTTTCGAGCTTGGTCAATTTCATCGCCGCGCTCCGCAATGAAAGTGGCGATTCATTCGTCAGCACGTCATCAATAAAGATGATCATGTCGGTGATGATTCCCACCATCATTTACGTCGTCTTGATCGGTGGAATAGATCCGATGCCAGGACTGGGTATTTATGTTGCGTCTGCCATTTTTATTGCGCTGTTTATGAAGTGGCTTGGAAAGTACGCCTGGGGCATGACCCTGGGGGTGTCACTCAGCGTGCCGGTCGTGTTCTTTCTTCTATTTGAAGTCTGGTTCAAGGTTCCACTGCCGAAGGGGCCGCTGGAAGCGGCTCTGGGTCTGAACTAGGGGGCGATGATGGAAGAAATTACCAGTTTGATGAATGGCTTCGTCGTCGTACTCAC
>JBDTPE010000019.1:0-14289 GCA_039932875.1 Betaproteobacteria bacterium
GCGGCGTACAACGACCCGAACAATGGCCAATCGGTGATTGCTAACCTCAACTCGATCCCGGCCTCGGCCATTGAGCGCATAGAGGTGTTGCGAGACGGTGCCTCGGCGATCTATGGTTCTGATGCGATTGCCGGCGTTGTGAACGTTATTTTGCGTAAGGATTTCACTGGTGGCCTCGCTACGGTCACGGTTTCGCAAAGCCCGCGCAATGAATTTTTGGTCAAGCAAGCCAACGTCGCGTTTGGTTTTGGCGACATCGCCAAAGACCGCTACAACGTATTTGGTACCTATGAGCGTTTCGAGCGGACCCCGGTACTCATCAAGAGCGAAGACAACGTCGATGCATTTCTGCAGAATCCGACCTACATTCAACGGCAGTCGGTCTTGAGTTCACTTTCCTATCCCGGCAACTACTACCGCGAAGCCGTCCGTGGTAGTGGTGTGTTCAATACCTTCCAGGCAGCACGTGCAGGTTGTACCCAGGTCATCGCCAACTTGTGTCGCTACAACCAGTGGGATGATCTGGAGCAGTCTGGCAAGTCGATTCGGGATACCGGATATGTCCGCGGAACAATTGACTTCAATTCAAAACTGTCGGGATTCGCGGAGGCCGGCTATTCGCAAACCACCAATACATTCACCGGTGCGCCAACGAGCAGTAATCCTCAGACGCCGACCTACTGGCGCAACGCTACAGGGCAGCTGTTGAGCTTTCAATTGGTGCTGCCGGTCGGCCACCGCGAAAACCCTTACGCATTTCCAATTGGCCTGCGCTATCGTTGGATTGATCTTGGGCGTGGCCAGGTAATTAGCAAGACTGAAGACACACGCATCTTGGCGGGTCTCAAGGGCAATGCTGGCTCCTGGGATTGGGAATCATCGTTCCTCTACAACACCAGCAAATCCGAAAACTCCAGAGGACGGGACTTGCTCTATCCGGCCGTGCAGACGGCAATCAACGATGGGTCCTGGCACTTTGACGGCCAAAATAGCCAAGAGCTGATTGACCGCATCAGCGCGCGCACAACACAGACTGGTAAGAGTACCGCCAAGATTGCCGACTTCAAGGGCTCAACGGAGTTTGGCAATTTACCCGGTGGGCCGATTGGCATCGGGGTCGGTGGTGAATTTCGCAAAGACGACATGGTCATCAGTCCGGATCAGCGCATTGTGACCGGGCAGATTGTCGGCCTTGGCGCTTCGTTTGCGAACGGGTCGCGCAACGTCGCGTCAGCCTATTTCGAAGCGGTATTTCCACTGATGAAGAACTTCGAAGCGACAATCGCTGGTCGCTACGATCGCTACTCCGATTTCGGCAGCACCACCAACCCAAAAGTCGGACTGAAGTGGAAAGTACTACCTAATCTAGTGTTGCGTTCAAGTTATTCCACCGGCTTCAGGGCACCGTCGCTCGCGCAGACAAATCCGGCAGCGATCAGATCGTTCCAGGCCGTCAACGATCCGCTGCGCTGTCCAACGACGAACACGAACGAAGACTGCGGTCGCATCGCCTCGCTGTCTTCACAAATCGTTTTCAACCCAAATTTGGGGCCTGAAAAGTCGAGTAGCCGAAGTATTGGCCTCGTTTGGGATGCGACCAAAGAACTTAATCTGTCGTTGGATTATTTCGACATCCGTCGCGAAAATGAAATCGACCGGTTCTCGTCGAGCTTCGAGGTCAATCAGTTATTTCTGGGCGACCAACGATTTGCGTCGTTCGTATTTCGCGATCCAAACCCCCTTTCCTGGATTCCGGGTATCCCGAACTCCGGACCCATCACCGGTGTTGATCGCAAATGGCTCAATCTAGGCAAGAGTCAGGTTTCCGGTCTCGATCTCGACGTGAGTCATCGCCTGAACTTGGGTGCGATGGGCAAACTGACAACTACCGCGTCGGGCACTTACAATCTGACCAACAAACAGTCGCGGGAAAAAGGCGATCCACTGACTAACTTCGTCGGCGGGCTCAACGACACCGTTACTGGTGCGCCTGTACCGCGCGTTCGCGGTAACGTCGCTCTAACATGGGACTACGCCGACTGGTCGGTTGGCACGCGCATTAATTATGTTGGCGGATGGAATAACTTCAGCAGTAACTTCGACTGCGCCAACACGATCATCAGTGGCCAACCCGTAATCAACGCGATCCCTGGCGTTTGCAAAGTCAAAGCCTGGCGCACAGTCGACGTGAATGTTACTTACACTGGCATCAAGAATCTGACGGTGAGAATGGTCGTACGCAATATTACGGATGAGAAGCCGCCATTTGATTATGTAAACGGTGATGTGACACTTGGCTATAACACTGGTTTCCACAATGCACTAGGGATCTACCCATCGCTTAGCGCGAGCTATCGATTCAAATAGCCAAATATCAGCTCGAAAAGCCGAAATGGGGGCATCGCCCCCATTTCGTTTGTAATTTTCCGGAACGAATCCCTTAATGGCATTATTGACGTATGGCTAAGTTATTTCTCAAGTTGTGGGCGCTGGTGTTGCTGACGTCGCTAACGTCATTTCAAATTCAACGACATGTTTTTGAATGGTCGATGGATGAGGCCGCGGTGTCCAATAGCAACGAGCGATTCCGCCGCACCTATGTAATGATCGAAGAAGTACTGGCGCCGTTTCCAAAGTCGGAGTGGCCGGCACGATTCGAGAAGCTGAAAGCTAGGGTCGGTTCTCCTGAAGTATTCCTCGGACCTTCACAACTACTGACACTTGAAGATCTCGCCAAGCGTCAGGAATTTTCGCCCGAGGCTTTGCAAGTGATTCAATCGCAAAATCCGTATTCGCGCGAACTGCCGAATGGTTTTGGCTATGAAATTTTTCATACGATTCTTGGAACGAATTTTGTTGTCGTGCTGAAAGCACCGTTCGCCAAGTCGAAACCCATGTTCATTCTCGGCATATTCACGCCGACACAATTTACGTGGCTCGTCGAGTCTTCCATGTACGCGCTCGCCATTCTACTTTGGCTTCGGCTTTTTCGGCGCGACATGCTGACGCTGGAAAAGGCGGCAAATCGCGTCGGCGAGGGCCACTTCGACTTTGAGATCACCATGGGCAAAGGTGCCGCACTTTATACGCTGGCTGATTCCTTCAACAAAATGAAGCATCGAATCGGCGCGCTATTGAACTCGCATCGCAATCTCACCAATGCCGTTTCGCACGAATTTCGAACCCCGATCACGCGCCTTCGGTTTCGTCACGAACTCGCTGAAGAAGCAAAGTCGCCCGCAGAAAAGGACGAGCAACTGCGCGCGATGAGTTCGGCCATCGACCAGCTTGACGATCTATCGACCGAACTTCTCGAATACGCGCGGCTGGATCGTGAGACGCCAGTATTGGACGTTGGGCCAATAGACACCGTCGCGTGGTTAGGCGAACTCGTGGAGGAGGCTCGTGATCTGGCAACCGCTGAGGGCCGCCTGGTGGACATTCAGGTGGCTGTAGATGCCGAAAGCGCCGATGGCGACTATCGATATCTGTCGCGTGCTGCTGCCAACCTGCTGAAGAATGCGGTTCGCCACGCCAACGGCCAGGTACGATTGCACTTTGTGTCAACTGGCGGAAAGCAATGCTTGCACGTCGATGATGACGGGCCGGGTATTCCAGCTGCCGAGCGCGAGCATCTATTCGAACCCTTCACGCGTGTCGACAAAAGCCGCGACAGGCAGTCAGGTGGATTTGGCATGGGACTGGCGATTGTGAAACAGATTGCGCGGTGGCACGGTGGATCCGTAGCGATTACTGAATCCAGTTTAGGTGGTGCGCGCGTCTCATTGTCATGGTAGTTAAATTAGTGTTGCGATGGCTTTGCCCTGGAGGTTACGATGAACGCAATGAATGAAACGCTAGACCTTGAAGAATCGGTGGCGCAGTCCATCCACGTGTTGTTGGTGGAGGACGACGTAGACCTTTCAAGCGCCATCAGCGACTATTTGGCCAAACAAGGTATCGCTGTTTCTGTGGAGGGCCGCGGCGACAGAGCGCTTGCACGCATAGATGAATTAAGACCCGATGTTGTGATCCTCGACGTAATGCTGCCGGGGAAAGACGGGTTCGATGTTTGCCGTGAACTTCGCGGCAGCGGTTCGACTGTGCCTGTGATCATCTTGACGGCCAAGGAAGAAGACTTCGATCAGGTACTTGGACTCGAGCTCGGCGCTGACGACTACCTTGCCAAGCCAGTACAACCGCGTGTGCTGCTCGCGCGCATCAAGGCGATCACCCGCCGAATGCACGCTATTTCTGCATCAAATACCGAGGGTGAGTTATTGCAATTCGGACGTCTGCGCATTCATGGTACCAATCGCGAAGTCACACTCAGCGAGCGTCGCATCGAACTGTCGCCCGCTGAATTTGACTTACTTTGGCTACTGGCGACCAATGCAGGCAAGGTGATGCAAAGAAATGAAATCCTCAAATCGCTACGTGGCCTGCATTACAGCGGTGCTGACCGCTCGGTCGATGCGAGACTTTATCGCTTGAGGCGGCGTTTTGGTGTGGACAAGGAAGCATCATGGAAAATCAAGACCGTGCGACCGCATGGGTACATGTTCTGTCAGGAGCCGTGGTGATGTCTGATTCGTCGTGCCGGCGTAGGTGCGAAAGACGAGGCAATACATAACTGCACGACACACCGTATAAACGCGACTGAAAATCAGTTGCACAAACTATGCGTGTTCTCGGTTGCTTGCTTGCGAGGGTTGTTGGAATCGGTGAGCTCCCGGTCGCGTGGGCGCAGCCATCCAATGCCACACTAACTGCTCCGGCATCCAATCTCTATGCCGTCGAAATCAAGACCGGCCCCAACTGGGATAGCTCCAAGCCGGCGAATGAACGGGCGCACTTCCGCGAGCGCTCTACAAATCTCAACATAAAAATCGATTTTCAAACACAAGCGGCCATGAGCATTGCGAAGCAGTTATGTTTTGAAGGCCGCGTCAGTACTAGAGTTCGCCTATTAAAAGTGCAGGCTCATAACACCGAAGTTTGCTGTTCCGCATCTGGTCGATATTCCAGAATATCCCCCGGCTGGCAGTTGAGCCGCTGGCAAATATTCTCCAATGTCGAGAACCGAATGCCTTTGACCTTGCCCGACTTTAGCAACGACAGGTTTTGCTCGGTAATGCCGATGAACGCCGCAAGTTCCTTGGATTTCATTTTGTGACGCGCAAGCATGACGTCCAGATTGATGACGATAGCCACTACACGAACTCCCGATTTTCTTCTGCGAGGCGCCGCCCCTCTTCCATCATCCTCGCCACCAGGAAAAACAGGGCGCACATGAGCAGCACCGCCATGTCGTCACTGGATAAATTCAATGCCACATGCGAGTTTTCACGGCCCAGCATGTGCCCCATCAATGCCACACGTGCATGCATGGCAAGCAACGAAAGCGCTTTGGCGAGCAACAGGTAGCCAGCAAACGCACGCAAATGGCCGACGGTTGCCCGCTCGAAAAATTCCGCACGCTCGAAACCCCGCAATAGCTTTCCCAGTCGAAAAAATGCCCACACCAGTGCGGCGAGATAGGGGAGGCTGACTGCCGCAATGATCATGCGTTCGCCAATGGACATTGTCGCCAGCGCGGTGGCCGATAAGCCAGCGATACGCAAGACCGGCAATGCGGGATGCCCAAAACCGTTTGCGTGCGGCCAGCACCAGGTAACCACATACAGCATGAGCACGCCGCCGACAAAAATGATGCTCCCGAAGCGAATGAGCTTGCACAGGCGCTTTATTGCAGAAAAATCTTGACTAATATCCATTTTCGATAAATAGTTACTGTTAAACAGTAATTAATGGTTGCGATACAAACATCTTACCGCTTCCTTGCCAGAACGCAACCTGGTTATTTTCAAACAGTTTCTTTGGACATCAACCCCGTTGGCAACAAACGCACCTACTTCATCAAACCCGGAGCTCAACCGTGAACAAAGCAACACGCATCGTTTTTCTTGCGGCCATGTTGACTGCTGCAGGCCAAGTCGCAGCAATAGCGCCATCACCAGCGGCAGGGATGCGCAACGTCGATTTACGCAGTTTCTTTCACGGCGACCCGCCTGCCCCGCCAAAAGCACCACCGCCCAAACAGCTTGCGACGGTGTCAACCGCCCCGGGCGTTGTTGCAGATGCGCAGATTGAGAGTTTCATGCGCGCTTTTGCTGAAGCCATCAAGTTGCGTGAAGGTAAGCCGTTGCTGGCGCGCTTGTCCGACAAATATGCGATCGACGATTTACCCGAGGACCGGAAAGCCGTCGAACTGTTCCTGCAAGCGATAGACACTATTCCTGGCGCCACTGAAATCACCATCAAATCTGTTGAAAGGAAAAATGACATGCGCAATGCGAAGGTGGAGTTCAGATACAACACAGACAACATCAAGTTGAAGACCTTTCGGTTCGACGCGGCAGGCAAGTTGCTATGGTCCGACTTGTTTATGCTGAAGCGCCAGGCGCACGGCACATGATCATGCTCGCTACAACTGGGCTCACAGGTGTTGCGACCACCTCACTATCAACATCGGATTCCATGATCGCCCTTCACGACGCCGAAAAATCCTATGCCGTGCGTGGCGGCCAAACTTGCCACGCGCTGCGCGCTGTATCGCTAAGCATCACAGCGGGTGAGTACGTCGCGGTGCTTGGCAAATCAGGCAGTGGCAAGTCTACGCTGCTCAATCTCATCGCTGGTCTGGACCGGCCGAGTGCTGGCAACTTGCGTGTGGCAAAAATGGATTTAGCCGATGCAGGTGAAAACACGCTGGCGTTGTGGCGCGGGGAAAATATCGGCGTCATCTTTCAGTTCTTTCAGTTGCTGCCAACACTGACCATCGTCGAGAACATCATTCTGGCGATGGAATTCGTTGGCAAGATTGCATCGTCCGCTCGTCGTGCGCGCGCGCTGGAGCTGTTGCAGTTGGTTGCCCTTGCCGATCAAGCACACAAGCTGCCATCGATGTTATCCGGCGGCCAACAACAACGCGCAGCGATTGCGCGTGCGCTCGCCAACGACCCGCCAATCGTATTGGCCGATGAGCCAACAGGAAATCTCGACAGCGAGACCGCTGCCGACATCAATGCCTTGTTTGCGCAACTGGTCAAACAGGGCAAGACGCTGGTGGTAGTGACGCACGATACCAATCTTGCCCAGGTCGCGCAGCGTGTAATTAAATTGAAAGACGGCGCGGTCATTTCCGATCGCCTGCAAGGCGTGAACGCATGAGTATGCAATGGCGAAAAGTATTCGGCGATATGCGCCAGTACCGGATGCAAATTTGCCTGATCACCTTGATATTGGCGCTTGGGACGGCGAGCGTGGTCGCAGCCTTGAATGCCCGCGCCATCCTATCGCGCGAAATTGCCAGCAGTTTTAGCGCTGCCAAGGTGCCGGACTTGGCTCTCTGGTTCGAGCGGGTAACACCTGAGCTCCTGACGACGGTTGCGGCGATGGACGATGTCATTGCCGTCGATGCACGCCGCACTGCGTACACACGTGTCAAAGCGAAGGATGGGTCCTGGCTGCCGATGCGGCTAACGATCGTGCGCGATTTTTCGGCGCAGCAGCTTGGTCAGTTTCATTTGCACAGCGGTACTTGGCCGACTCGCGATGGCGGCATCCTGATCGAACAGTCCGGGCAATCACTGCTCGACGCGGGATTGGGTGGATCGCTGCAGATACGCACGCCAAGCGGGGATATTGCTACCCTACCCATCGGCGCTTTCGTCCACGATACCGCCGTCGCGCCTAGCAGTCAGGAACGAACGATCTACGCGTTCGTCTCACCCGAGAGCGCAGCGCTGCTGGGACAACAGAAAAGTTCGGACCAGTTGTTAGTCAAGATGGCATATCGCGCATCGTTTGCGAGTGCGGTGGAATTTGGAAATGACCTGAATGCAGCATTGAAGCGCCGGGACCAAGCTGCCATCCGTGTCGAAGCTTTGCCGATCACGCATCCTCATGCCGGTCTCATGCAGGCGATGTTGAACGTACTCGGCGTTCTATCAGCGATGGCGCTGATCTGTTGCAGCGCACTGGCTGGTTATCTGGTCGCGGCCACCATGCGTCGCGAAGTGGCCCAGGTAGGTGTCATGAAAACGCTGGGCGCGCGTTCGCACCAGATCGCGTGGCAATACATGGCGTTGGTCACGCCACTGGTAATAATCGCCAACGCGGTCGGTTTTACATTGGGCATGCTACTGGGTCGAGAGATCGTGGCAAGCTATCAGGTGAACTTAAATATCGACGTAGCACTTTGGCACGTGCCGCAAACACTGGTGATACAGGAATTCGTGTTCGCCTTATTGACGCCACTTCTGGCGATGGCAATACCCATCGTGCGCGCCGCCCGCATGACGCCGCGTGCGGCGATGCAGAATGCCGGCATCAGCATTCCCTCGGCGAGGGTCAGCCGCTTGGCGTCGATCTTGATCAAGTTTCCCGGCAGCATGGTCTGGACGCTGTCGCTCAGAAATACCTGGCGGCGCCCATGGCGCACGTTGGTGATGTTGCTGGCATTGTCGCTCGGCGGCGCGCTGCTGCTGACGACACGCACCATCTACGAGAGCAAAATGATCGTGATCGATAACAGCCTCCAAACACAGGGGCATGATATCGAAGTCCTGATGCAACGCGCTGTGCCTGGCGCACAACTGGAAGCGATCGCGGCGAGCGTGCCAGAGGTGCAAATTGCTGAGGCGTGGCGCCGCGCGACAGTCAGTATTGCGAAAAGCAGTACGACTGATTCGCCACCCGTAAATGAAAACAGCCGATTCGCGCTAAGTGCATATCCGCAATCCACGCAACTCTTCAAGTTGCCCCTCGTGCAAGGTCGCACTCCACAAGTTGACAGCACAGACGAAGCATTGGTCACGCGAGGTCTGCTCGATGCATTTCCAACGCTGCTCGTTGGCAAGGTTGTAGAGCTGCAATTTCGTGATCGGCGATCAAAAGTAACCGTCGTAGGCGTCGCCGAACAAATCGGCGCACCGGTGATGTATACCAATCTCGCCACGTTTAATACCGTGACCGCACTCGGTGATTTGGCGCAGGCATTACGCATCAAATCGCGCAGTCCAGATATCGGCGCCGTGGCGAATTCTCTCGATCAAGCCTTACTCAGTGCGCGCCAAGTACCGGGTCAGCTCATTACCCGCGCCATGATCCGCGATTCACTAGACGAGCATTTCCAGGTAGTCGGTGACGTAGTACGAATGGTGGCGTTGGCCGCTGCGATGGTCGGCGCCATTATCCTCGCCGCAACTACTGCACTGAATATACTGGAGCGCACACGTGAAACCGGCATCATCCGTACGCTGGGCGCAACACCAAGGCGCGTTGCCGCCATTTTTCTCGCCGAGGCAACGGGCATCACTGTCGTGAGCACCTTGCTTGCGATCGCAATCGCCATGCCACTGTCGCGAGCGATACTTGACGTCGGCGAGCGTTCGCTACTTCACGTGTCTGTGCCAATGCGATTTTCACTAAGCGGATTGGCGCAGCTCGGCTGCGGCGCGCTCATCGTGGTGATGACAGTTTGGCTGGTGACAAAATACTCTCTGCGGAAGTCGGTACGGGATGCGATTTCTTACGAGTAGGGAAGCTTTGGAAATAAGGCGCCGGCTGTATTAATGTAGCTGAGTAAAGTGCTGAAATCAGTTTGATAGTCTGCACGTAGATCGTTATTTGGCGTGGCTTTGTGAGCATAAAGGCGCTGGAAGGCCCGCCAATGCTGGAGTTTGGCAAATTTACGTTCGTGTACCTCGCAGAGGTGACTAAATTTGTCGCCTTTTGTGCGCCGGCTTTCTCGATGTCCGGCCGCTGTTTTCTGACGGGATCGCGCCGCCTTTCTGCCAAAACGGCAAGCGTTTTGCCGACAGCGCCGATATTCAGTCGCAGCGGGCCGCCTCACCTGCGACTGCAATCAGCCTCACCCTAAAAAAGGATGATCCGATTGCGGCGCAACTTTGAGATCTACTATTCCGAATTATGCAGGCGGCTTGGTATCCGTAAACGACGGCATGGCTTCGAGCTTCGCAATCCATTTTTTCAGATTCGGGTGATCGGCACGCCAAGACACTTCCGGCAACCGAAGCTCCATCCATAACAATGCACAGGCAAGCGAAATATCGCCCAGCGTTAGCGAAAGGCCGTGGCAGTATTCGCGGTCGCTCAATTCGCGTGCGGCGGCAGCAATGGCGGACTCAACCTTGCCCATCTGCCGCGCCATCCAGTCTTTGCTTTGCAGGGAAGGGTCGCGTTTGCGTTCCAGAAATAGTGCGATGCCGGCGTCGGCAATACCGTCGCCTAGGGCTTCCCAACGCTTCACCAGCGCGCGCTCGCGTCCGCCATCGGGAATGAGTCGGGAAACCGGCGTTACGCCATCGAGATACTCGGCGATCACGCGGGAATCGTATAGCTGAATACCGTCGTCAAGCACCAGCACCGGGATTTTGGTCAGCGGATTGTGCAATGTCACTTTGGTGTCGGCGCTCCAGACATTTTCCTCGATGAAATCGCATTCGATGCGTTTCTCGATCATCACAATTCGCACTTTACGTACGTACGGGCTGGTACGGGATCCATACAAATTCATTGCGCTTCTCGCTCTGTGGCCGGGGGCGAAGTATAGCATCGCGATTGCCGCAGTCTGTTGCTCCAGTCCGACCGCCTCGCCCCATTTGAGTGCGCTGCGCTGAGGGGTGCAAATGCGCGAATGGTAAAATCTCCACACATCATTTTCAGGCTTCAACATGACCGTACCCCTGTCTCTGTCCGCGCTCACTGCCCTTTCGCCCTTGGACGGTCGCTACGAGCGCAAAGTCGCGGGTCTGCGCGAGTACTTCAGCGAATTTGCCCTGATCAAATACCGGGTTCAAGTTGAAATCGAATGGTTGATTGCGTTGTCGCTTGAACCACAGGTTGCCGAATGCCTGCCTTTCTCCACAACCACCATAGAAGAGTTGCGCCGAGCCGCTGCCGACTTTGTGGTGAATGATGCTGAACGCGTCAAGGCGATTGAAGCCACCACCAACCACGACGTCAAAGCGGTCGAATACTGGCTGCGTGAGCGATTCGTCAACAATGCAGAAGTGACCACGTCCCGCGCTTTCATTCACTTTGCGTGTACTTCCGAGGACATCAACAATCTCTCACATGCACTGATGCTCGAATCTGCGCGTAAAGCCGTGCTGCTGCCAGCGCTAACACGCATTGAAGTCAAGCTGAAGTCGCTCGCGCATACGCTCGCACCAGTCGCCATGCTCGCGCATACCCATGGACAGGCCGCATCGCCAACCACGCTAGGCAAGGAAATGGCCAATGTCGCCTACCGCCTGCAGCGAGGGCAGTCAACGCTTGCAGGCATCGAGATGCAGGGCAAGATCAACGGCGCGGTTGGTAATTACAATGCGCATCTTTCAGCGTATCCCTCCATCGACTGGCCGGCATTCTGCAAGCGATTTGTCGAAAGCCTGGGGCTGGCATTCAACCCCTACACAATTCAGATCGAACCGCACGACTACATGGCGGAATTATTCGATGCCGTCGCTCGCATCAACACGATCTTCATCGACCTCAACCGCGATATCTGGGGCTACATTTCACTAGGTTACTTTAAGCAAATCACCAAGCCTGGCGAGATCGGCTCCTCGACCATGCCGCACAAAGTGAACCCAATCGACTTTGAGAACTCGGAAGGCAATCTGGGGCTGGCCAATGCTTTGCTGCGGCATATGGCCGAGAAGCTGCCCATCTCGCGCTGGCAGCGCGACCTCACCGATTCCACGGTGCTGCGCAATATGGGGGTGGCCTTCGGTTATTGCGTACTGGCCTATGACTCGCTGGCGCGCGGCCTCGACAAACTCGAAGTTAATGAAGCCAAGATTGCCGCACATCTTGATGCGAGCTGGGATGTGCTTGCCGAGCCGATTCAAACGGTGATGCGAAAATACGGCATTGATGACGCATATGAGCAGCTTAAGGAGCTCACTCGCGGCAAGGGTGGCATTGAGCGCCAATCGTTACACGCATTTATCGAAAAATTGCCCATCCCCGAAACCGACCGGCAGGTGTTACTGGGGCTGACGCCAGCAACCTATATTGGACTTGCGCAAAGGCTCGCGACAGATATTCAGTAAACACGAGCATTGGCGGGCCTTTCGGAGACAAAAGCTCTGGAACGGCAAGGTGGACGCGGGGTTACCCTCTGCTAGGCCCCGCTATCCACTGCAACAACACTCTTAAAGGTAATACTTCAAGTGTGCGTCAATATTTAAGTTTTACGAGCCGCTTTTCATCAATTCACGCAGCAGCATTTCGGCTTGCTTCATGCTCAGCATGCCCTTCTTCTCATTGTCGAGTTTGTCGAAGGCGGTTTCGATTTTCTTCATCATGTCGGCTTTTGAAACCATGTAGCCACTGGGTGCGCCGTCGCTCTTTTGCAGTTCGAGCAGGAATGCCATTGCTTTCTTGTCGTCGAGCATGCCTTTTTTACCGGTATCCATTTTGTCGAACATCTCGCCAGCGCGCTTTACAAACTCCACTCTGGAAAGCATGCCGTCTTTGTTTACGTCGTAGCGCGTGACGAAACGCTCTACATCGGCCTGGGTTACATCGGCCAACGATGGTAACGACATGCCCAGCATGGAAATGGCGATGGTACTCATCAAAATTCTGCGTAGTGATTTTTTCATTGGTAATTCTCTTTCGATTGAATGGGAAGTTAAACCGGCCAAGGAAAAGTAGCGTTCCACTTGATCCTGCCGCGAGCCCATTCAGTCGAAGACGTGAAAAAATCCTTACAGCCTGCATGCATGCCGCAAGCCAATCTCAAATATCGAACTTGATCCCCTGTGCCAATGGCAACTCGCGCGAGTAGTTAATAGTGTTGGTGGCACGACGCATATATGCCTTCCAGCTATCGGAACCGGACTCGCGTCCGCCGCCGGTTTCTTTTTCGCCGCCAAATGCACCACCGATCTCGGCCCCAGACGTACCGATGTTGACGTTGGCGATGCCGCAATCGCTGCCCGAGGCCGATAAAAACAACTCTGCTTCGCGCATGTCGCTGGTAAATATCGACGATGACAATCCCTGTGGCACGGCATTCTGCAGTGCGATAGCGTCAGCAAGATGTTCATAGCGCAACACATACAAGATCGGCGCGAATGTTTCGTGGCACACCGTCGGCGTCTGCGCTGCAGTTTCCACGATAGCAGGTCTGACGTAGTAGGCATCCGCGTTTTCCTTCTCCAATACCCGCTCGCCACCGGTGACGACGGCGCCTTCATCGGCCGCTGTTTGCAACGCTGACTGCATACCAGCGAACGCGGCGCTGTCGATGAGCGGCCCAACCAGTGTTGTTGACTGTAGCGGATCACCGATGCGAATCGACGCATAGGCGGACTTCAGGCGTGGCAGCAATTGATCATAGATGCTGCTGTGAACGATCAGTCGTCGCAGGGAAGTGCAACGCTGCCCGGCGGTACCGACCGCCGAGAAGAGCGCCGCTGTCTGTACCATTTTCAGGTCTGCAGATGGCGCCACAATCATCGCGTTATTGCCGCCGAGTTCGAGTATGGTCTTGGCGAAACGCGATGCTGCTCTGGTCGCCACAGCGCGGCCCATGCGCGTGGAGCCTGTTGCGGAAATCAATGCCACACGCGGGTCATCGACCATCGCCTCCCCCACATCGGCGCGACCGATGAGCACGCGCGAAAGCCCATCGGGCACAGTGCCGCCGGCAGCGCGACAGCGCGCGATGGCACGATCCAGAAGTGCTGCTGACGCCAACGCCACCAGCGGCGTTTTCTCAGACGGCTTCCACACCAGCGCATTGCCACAAACCAGTGCCAGCGTAGTGTTCCAAGCCCAAACCGCGACCGGAAAATTGAACGCGCTAATGATGCCGACTACACCGAGCGGATGCCACTGCTCCATCATGCGGTGCTCTGATCGCTCCGAGGCGATCGTCAATCCGTAAAGTTGCCGCGACAGGCCGACAGCGAAATCGCATATATCGATCATCTCCTGTACTTCGCCGAGCCCCTCCTGCAGGATCTTTCCGGATTCGATCGTGACCAGCTGTCCAAGCGCGTCTTTGTTGGCGCGCAATTCCTCGCCGAGGAGACGTACAAGTTCGCCGCGTTTCGGTGCCGGAATAGTCCGCCACGCCAAAAATGCGCCGCGCGCAGCGGCGATTTTTTTCGCCACATCCGCAGGTGAATCACAACGCAGCGACACAAGCGTTGCGCCGTCGATTGGTGAGCGCGCGGCAAGGCC
>JBDTPE010000020.1:0-13934 GCA_039932875.1 Betaproteobacteria bacterium
GTCCAGGTTTTCATTGCATCGGGATACAGCAAACGTTGGTCGAGATACTCGTGGTTCAGCACCAGCAATCCGTGATCGCTATTCTCCGCACCCAATGGCAAGGGAAAGAAGTTCATGCCATCGTGGTGCATTCCCGCTTGCACAGCTTGCTCCGCCGCGGAGTTTGACGCGTCCGGCGCAAAGGCTGGTCCGTCGGAAATCGGATCTCCCCAAGCAAAGAATACTTGCGAGGTATAACCCTCTGGGACGACGACAGTATCTGCGTCGGAAATGGGAACGCCTTTGAAACCCAATGTTGCCGAGCCGCTATTACCCTTGGGCAGCGTGCTGCAAGCCGACTGCGAGAGCCCAAGCAGGCTGGCGAGTCCGGTCGCGCCACCGAGTTTGAGTACGTCGCGCCGCGAAATTCGCAGCGCGATCAACTGGTCCAGGCTTGGTTTTGACACTCAGGGCTGTCCTAAGAAAAAGTAAATATTGGCGCTGCGCTGCGGTGCCTTGCCGAATCCCAGAAATAGCGGCCCGAGCACCGTATCGAATCCGGCAAACAATCCATAGGAGGATTTGACCTTTCCGTCTGAAAGGAAACTTACTTGGCCCGATGCACGGCCCACCTCTGCAGAAACGCCAGCGTAAATATGCTTGCCAAACGGATTTTGCAGATTGCTCATCTGCTGGTAGTACGCCACGCGGCCAAACGCTACGGCCTCGCCAATCAGCTCACCTGGCCGGTAGCCCGATAGCTGCAGAAACCCGCCGAGGGAAAACCGATCAAAAATTGGCGCGATACCATCAGAGATGCGCCCGTAGCGACCCGCGACCGAAATGGTGTGGCGACCGAAAGAGAAATTGTCCTGATAGTTGAATTCGGTTTTGCGAAATTCATCGGTCGCGCCAAACGATTTGATGCTCGCCAAATAGTCAAGGCTGGCGACGCGGCCGGCACGCGGAAAGTTAGCGTCGTCAAGATTATCGTAAAGCAGCCTGAAACGAAGGCCGGCTTGACGCGATTTGAAATCCGGCAGCAGTGAACCGATGCTGACCGATGCATCGGTATTGCCTCGCACCACGCCCAGTCGGGCAATGGCATCGCGGCCCAGGTCGACGCCAAAATCAAAGCTCGCCGTCTTGCTGGTTATCTGATACTGGCCCGCACGCTTGCCGTCCAGATAAAGATCGATGGGGCGGCGCGATATCTCCACTGCAGGAACGATGCTTAGCGCATTGGCGATACCCGCGCCGCCAAATGGCTGCTGGAATTGCGAAGCGAAGCGATTGTCGCGACCGACTTGCAAATCGTGGCGCCACTCCGCACCTGCCGAATTGAATTGCGTCTGTTGATAGCGGATAAGCAGATTAAAGCGGCCTTCGCCAGCTGTATCGGCGGCCATGGCTAAACCGAAACGCAGATAATTTGGCCCCCACGGTTTTTCAACGGCATTCACCTCGAGTATGTTGCGATGTCCTTCAGTGGTGAGCCCGTAATTGACCCGCTCAAAATAGCCGCTACCGTAAACGCGACTAATCCCGACATTGAGTTTCTTGAAGTCTACCGGGTCGCCGGGTTTCACGCCCAGGGTGCGCTTAAGCTCTTGCTCGTTGGCCAATCGCAGCCCAGCAACACGTATCTCGTCGATACGATCACTTGCTGCGTACGGGATCGCAGCGCGGGCGGTCTGCAGGTTTCGATGCGCCGCGAACTCCGTCGCTGATACAGAAAGTTTGCTTAGAACGGGCGCCAGCTCCCGCGTCGCGGCCGCGCCAAGGGTGATGGCATCGGCCACCAGATTGAAATCGGTGGAACCGATGGTATCGAGTGGAGGTGAAATCAGAAAATCGGTGGGGTCCAGCGACTCCAGCGATTCACGCATGTTCTGCTCGGTGAGGATGTTGATCATTTGCAGCGACACGCCGACGATAGATTGAATTTCATGGCGCTTGAGCAGCGGCGAACTGATGTTGACGGCGATAACAATGTCTGCGCCCATACGCCGGACTACGTCGACTGGTAGATTTCGCGTGAGGCCGCCATCGAGATAGATTTTGTCGCCGATGGGATAGGGAGCGATAGCGCCGGGTACCGACATGGACGCACGCATTGCGTCCGGCAGGCGGCCGTGGTCAAACACCGCCATCCTTCCAGTTTCGGCATTGGTGGCAATCGCGCGAAACGGAATAGGCAATTTGTCGAAATCGGTATCGCCTGGCGCGCTGCGCGTGACCAGACTGAACAGCGTGTCGAGCTTCTGTCCGGAAATCGCGCCCGCAGGCAGGCGAACGCTGCCATCCTTGAGGCCGAGCTCTAGTTTTAATAAACGTGTCTGGTCTTCTTCTTTGCGCTGGAAACTGCGGTCCTCGCGCGGACTGGTGTCGGTCAGTAAGTCATCCCAGTTAGCGGATTCAAACCGGCGCTCCAATTCGTCAATGGACGTGCCGGATGCGTATGCCGCGCCGACAGCTGCACCCATACTGGTGCCGGCAATGAAATCGATGGGGATGCGCAACTCTTCGAGCACCTTGATCACACCTACATGTGCCGCACCGCGTGCACCACCGCCGGAAAGTGCCAGGCCAATTTTGGGGCGCGGTTTTGGTGTGGCAGCAATTTCCGATGGTACGACCTGAGAAAATGCTTGGGATGCAGCCAAACACGAGACCAAGAAGAGTAACGAAGCGGTAAGTTTCGACAGGGAAATCATGCTTGCATTGTAGCAAGCGGCGTTGTCGGCGATATGCCAGGCTCGGCTGGACCAGCCGGGTGTTCGCTATTCATTTTCGAATTGCGATATTGCGCCGAAATTCGCGCGTGCCAGCCTGCCATTCCCAGTACAGAACCAAGCTGAGCGCGGTGTCTCAGACACTTTCGGCCTGGAAGCCGCTCCCGATATAGAGTTTGGTGTCGGCTATCGGCTTGACGCGGAACCACGCCGCGTACAATGCTGGAAGAAACAGCAGTGTCAGCAAGGTACCAACAAACAATCCACCCATGATCGCGACCGCCATGGGGCCAAAGAAATCCGAACGCGTCAACGGAATCATTGCAAGTATTGCCGCTAGTGCGGTGAGCGCGATCGGCCGCAGGCGGCGCACGGTGGCATCGATGATGGCGTTGAACGGATGGTGGCCGGCGGCGATATCGGTCTCGATCTGGTCGATCAGGATGACGGAGTTACGCATGATCATGCCGAAAAGCGCGATCGTTCCGAGCATTGCGACAAAACCGAAAGGCTTGTTAAAAATAATCAGGAACGGCGCAACACCGATCAGTCCCAGCGGCGCGGTGAGCAGCACCAGAAACACGCGCTGGAAACTCATCAGTTGAATCATCAACGCCGTCACCACGACGAACAGGAACAGCGGCGCACCGGCGCCGATTGACGCCTGGCCTTTGGCGCTTTCTTCAACGGCACCGGCCACGTCGAGGTGGAACCCTGGCGCAAGCTTGGCGCGTATCGGATCCAGCAGCGGATTGATTTGCGCGGTGACCGTGGCAGGTTGTACGGACGAGTCGTAAATATCGGCGCGCACGATGATGGTCGGCAGGCGATCACGGCGCCAAATGACACCGTCCTCAAACTCGTACCTTACCTTGGCGATCTGCGTGAGCGGTACCGCACGACCGGAACGTGTCGGCACATTGAGGCTTTCCAGCAAGTGCAGCTTGGCGCGTTCGTCAGCGGGACCGCGGATCAGAACTTCGATCTGTTTGTCACGCTCTCGAAAAAAAGTCGCCTGCGTCCCGTTGAGTGAGCTTTGCAGGAACGCGGCAACTTCCTGCGACGAGGTGCCAAGCAGACGTGCCTTGTCCTGATCAACGTCGATTTTGACAATTTTTGATCGCTCATCCCAGTCAAACTGTACGTTGACCAGATTCTTGTTGGCGCGCATGACGATCGCCACTTGTTCCGCCAGTGCACGGATCGTGGGGATGTCCTCCCCGGAGACGCGGAATTGCACCGGGAAGCCCACCGGGGGCCCGTTTTCCAGTCGTTGAACGCGGGTACGCGCGGCGGGGAAACGCTCGTCAAACATTTTGATCAATTTGCTGCGCAACTCCTCGCGCGATTTCACGTCTTTGGTCGTAATGACAAATTGCGCAAAGCTCGGCGTCGGCAACTGTTGGTCCAGCGGGAAATAGAATCTTGGCGTGCCGGCACCCACGTAGCTGACGTAATTTGAATACAGGTCCTTCTCGCCGTTGAGGAATGCTTCAAGCACCAATACCTGCTTTTCGGTGGCCTGATAGGAGGAGCCTTCGGGCAGCTTAATATCGACAAGCAGTTCGATGCGTGTTGAGGAAGGGAAGAATTGCTGCTGCACAAACTTGAACGCGAATAGGGAGCCAAAGAAGAGCAATAGCGTCAGGAGCAGGACGGTCTTGCGGTTGGTGACGCACCAGGCAACCGCGCGGCGAAAACGCACATAAAACGGCTTGCCGTAGACATCGTGATCCACGTGCGTCGCGGCATTGTGTCCGGCAACGTGGTCGCCGGAATGCGTTGCGTCGGCCGGTACCATGCGCAACGCCAGCGGTCCGCCGATGAATGGAATGCGCGCAATCCAGTCGGCGATTCGGCGAATGCGCGGCGTGACGACCGGTTTGCCGTCCTTGTAGTCGGGCAGAAATTTGTAGCCAAAATAGGGGACGAAAATAACGGCTGCGAACCAGGAAATAATCAGCGCCAGCGAGGTCACTTGAAATATCGACCGGGTATATTCCCCGGTGCCGGACTTGGCGGTGGCAATCGGCAGGAAGCCCGCCGCCGTAATAATGGTGCCGGTCAGCATCGGGAAGGCTGTTGAGGTATAGGCGAAGCTGGCCGCCCGCATGCGGTCCCAACCTTGCTCCATCTTGATGGCCATCATTTCGACGGCAATGATGGCGTCATCGACGAGCAGGCCCAACGACAGTATCAACGCGCCCAGCGATATCTTGTGCAGGCCAACGTCGAACAATGACATGAACAGAAACGTCGCGGCCAGCACCAGCGGAATCGATAATGCGACGACGAAACCGCTGCGCACACCGAGACTGAAAAACGTGACGGCAAGAACGATGATGACGGCCTCTGCCAGTGAACGCACAAATTCGCTCACACTGTTTGCGACTGCACGCGGTTGATCGTTGACACGATGCAGTTCCAACCCAATCGGCAACGTCGCCTCCAGCTTGGCCAGTGAGACGTCGAGGTGCTTACCCAGTTCGATAATGTCGCCATTTGCGCGCATCGAAACGCCGATACCCAGAGCGGGCTGGCCTTTGTAGCGCATGCGAGAAAACGGTGGATCCACGTAACCGCGAGACACTGTGGCGACATCGCCGATTTTAAAATTGCGACCATTGGCACGCAACGTGAAGTTGCGGATGGCGTCGATGTTTTCGAAGGCGCCGGTGGCACGCACAAAGACCTTGTCGGTCGCGGTCTCGAAGGCGCCACCGGGTGTGATGGCATTCTGCGCCTGCATGGCGGCGATGATCGCTGTGCCATCGACACCCAGCGTCGCGAGCTTGATGTTGGAAATTTCGATGAAAATCTTCTCTTCCTGCTCGCCAATGATGTCAATCTTGGCAACGTCCTTGATGCGTATCAGCTCGCTGCGAATCCGGTCTGCATAAACTTTCTTGTCGGCGTAACTGTAGCCTTCGCCAGTGAGCGCGAAAATGTTGCCAAAGGTATCGCCGAATTCGTCGTTGAAGAATGGCCCCTGGCTGCTGGCCGGCAACGTCTGGCGAATATCACCGATGCGCTTTCTGACCTGGTATTGAATGCCCGGTACTTCGGACGCAGGAACGGCATCATCGATAAAGAAGAACACCAGGCTCTCACCCGGGCGCGAGTAGCTCCTGATATAAAAGTGCGGAAGCTCTTCAAGCCGTTTTTCGATCTTGTCGGTGATTTGTTGCTCGACTTCGCGTGCCGTGGCGCCGGGCCAGATGGTGCGTACCGTCATCAGCTTGAACGTAAACGGGGGATCTTCAGACTGTCCCAACTTGCCGTAGGAGACTATGCCGATGAGACCAAGCAGGATGATCATGAAAAGCACCAGAGGCTGGTGCTTGAGTGCCCATTCCGAGAGATTGAAGTTTTTCATTATTGGAAGATTGGCGGAATTAGTGTATTCATGTGTCGGTGATGCGGGCAGGTTGGATGCAGCCTAAGCGCTATGTCGGCGCGGGTGTTAACGGTTCGAGCGTTAATGGTTCAAGTGTTTACTGGCCGAACAGTCGTTCCAACAACGCCAGTTTTTGTTTTTTCTCAGCGTCGGCTGCTAGCAGGGGAGAAGACGCCAATGCGACTTTGCCATCACCCGTCACGACTGGATCAATGATCGCCTTGACAATTTCCCCCTCGCGAAGCTTATGTACGCCCGCGGCGACGATAATGTCGCCCGGCTTCAAGCTGCCATTGTCGGGTTTTACGATGGCCGATGTTTCGCGGTACTGGACGACTGTGACGGGTCTAAGTGCAACCTTGCCATCGGGCGCGATTTGCCAGACGCCAGTGGTCTTGTCGCGAACGTAAAGTGCTGAAAGCGGCACCGACACAGTGTCTGCTTGATTCGCTCCGACAAAAACCGCATATGCCGACATGCCAAGTTGCACGGCCTCATCGGGTTCAAGGAGGCTAATGCGCACTGCATAAGTACGGGTAACTGGATCAGCAGTGCCGCCGATTTCGCGAATCTTCGCCTTGTAGTACTTATCCGGATTCGACCAAAGCGCAACACGCAATTCTCGCGGAGCCGCGCCCTTGCCTTTGAAGTCGCCGAATTTCGATTCCGGAACGCTGATGGCAAGCTCCTTTTCCCGCGGATTCGCGATTTTCATGATGGGTTGGCCGGCCGCGATCACCTGACCCGCTTCGATCATCACCTGCGTCACGATCCCGTCAGTTTCGGCTAATAACGTGGCATAGCTTTCCTGATTGATCGACACATTCGATTGCGCGCGGGCGGCATCGAGACGGGCTTTTGCCGCGTTCGCAAGATTCACTTTCTGGTCCAGCGCCGACTTGCTGACAAAACCCTTGTTGAACAGGTCCTGAAAGCGCTTCAATTCAGCGTCGGCAAAATCGGACTCAGTCATTTGTGCTGCCACCTGTGCTTTGCCAGCAACGGCCGCGAATCTCACATCCTGCGGGTCGATACGTGCAAGCGCCTGGCCTTTTTTGACCGTAGCGCCAGCATCCACCAGCCGCTGCGAGATCTTCCCGGCGACGCGAAATGCGTGGTCGGCTTCTATTCTTGCGTGTATATCGCCGGCAAAAACTTCGCTTTCAACACCAGAAGTTGCGGGTATCTTGTAAGCGAGGGCAGGGCGGATGATCGCGGTGGCCGAATCCTGCTTGGCGCATCCCGTTAGACCAATGGTAGCAGCGAGTATTAGCCAAGCTGAGTTAGCTAAACGATTGTTTAAAAAGGAATTGTCTGTTGTGATGGCGAACGGGCGCATGGCATTTCTCATTGACAAGTGCGGCGAAATATAACTGACCGATGGGTAAGTTAAGCGAAAATTTGCCTACTGTCAACACGATTTGGGATTCGCCGAGCGCCGCTATCGCCGTCGCCGTTGCCGCCAAAAGGCCACTACGCTTGCATGGTGCGCGTGACTGCTTGTCGCCACCCGGCGATACGCGAAGCGACATCAATCCTTGCGCCACTTGGCACAAACGTCCGATCAACTGCCCACAATGCGGCGATTTCTTGGGGGGATTTCCAGAAACCGACCGCTAGTCCGGCGAGGTAAGCAGCGCCCAGCGCGGTCGTTTCGGTTATTTTTGGCCTAATTACATTGACACCGACCAGGTCCGCCTGAAATTGCATGAGAAAGTCATTTACCGCGGCACCGCCGTCCACCCGCAATTCCGCCAATGGTGCGCCAGCGTCTTCAGTCATTGCACTGGCCAAATCTGCTGATTGAAACGCGATGGACTCCAACGTTGCGCGCGCAACATGGGCGCGTGTGCTTCCGCGGGTGAGACCAAATATCGCGCCGCGTGCTGCCGGGTCCCAATGCGGCGCGCCAAGGCCGGCGAATGCAGGCACCATGACGACACCGCCAGAATCCGGCACTGACGCCGCAAGCGCTTCAACTTCCGCGGATTTTTCGATTATGCCTAGGCCGTCACGTAACCATTGCACCGCAGCCCCAGCGACAAACACGCTTCCCTCCAAGGCAAATTGCGCGGGTTCGCCGCCGAGGCGCCACGCGACTGTCGATAGCAACTGGTGCTTTGAAGCGACAGGCGCAGCGCCAGTATTCATTAACATGAAGCAACCCGTGCCATAGGTATTCTTCGCCATGCCTGGTCGGTGACAAGCCTGCCCGAACAAGGCGGCCTGCTGATCACCAGCGACGCCGCCAATGACTATTCCGCGTGGCAGCCCTTCACACGCTGTTTCGCCAATCATTTGGCTGGAACTGACAATTTTCGGCAGGACAGAGCGTGGAATGTCCATCGCCAGTAGCAGCTCATCGTCCCAGTCGAGAGTATGAAGATTGAACAACATGGTTCTCGACGCATTGGAAACGTCTGTGGCATGGACCTTGCCTGCGGTAAGTTGCCAAATTAACCAGCTATCGATGGTGCCGAACGCGAGTTCGCCACGCATCGCTTGCTGACGTGCACCAGGAATATGTTGAAGCAGCCAATTGAGTTTGGTGCCGGAGAAGTAAGCGTCAATGATCAGGCCGGTTTTTTCTTGAATTGTCGATTCAAGGCCGTCAGATTTGAGGTTGGCGCAGAAATCAGCGGTGCGCCGGTCTTGCCAGACGATGGCAGGCGCGAGTGGCAGTCCGGTTCGTCGATCCCACAATACGGTGGTTTCGCGCTGGTTGGTGATGCCGATGGCGCCGATTTCAGCGGGTTTTAGACCGGTTTTGGCGATGGTGTCGGCTGCAACATCTCGCTGCGTTTGCCAGATTTCGAGAGGATCGTGTTCGACCCAGCCTGGCTGCGGGAAATGTTGGCTGAATTCGCGTTGCGTAGTGGCTAGGACTTCGCCATTGTGGTTGAACAGCAGTGCGCGTGAACTTGTAGTGCCTTGATCAAGGGCGAGAATTGCTTTCATGGCGTGGCATATTTTGGTGAGTCAAGCCGCGTTTATGGCTGACAGGGGATCGTAGGCTGCGGTAAACTACGAAATTAGTTAAAAAAAGTAACATCTGTAGCAGCATAACGCACATTAGGGAAATCGGAGAACTTATGGGACTGCTCGACGACCTCAAGAAAGAGGCGGAGACACTCAAGAATCAGGAAGCGGCGAAGACGCAATCGATCAAAGCCAATTCGGCCGCGGTTGATCGTGCCTTGCGCAAAACTTTCCAGTACATGGCCGAACTGTTCAAACAGTTGAATGTGGTTAAACCGGCCTGCACTCTTGTTTACGATCTGCCCACAGTTGGCAAGATAGACGGACTCGTGCAGAGTGACTATCGTATCGAGTTTCGCACGTCGCAGCGTGACAATAGCGAGCATTACGAGAACGTCACGATTAATTTTAAGCGTGCCAAACCAGAGTTATTCACCATCAAGCGCGAGGCCGAGCAGATTGAGCGATTTCGCGACATGTTGTGGCAGAACAACATGCGTTTCACCTCGGAGCCGTTCAAGAACGAGCGACGCGTGACGACGCACGAAGTTTTCAAGATCAATTGCGAAGTCTTGTGTGGCGCTGATGTGGTTGGCGACTATGACGGCGGCGTCATCCGTTTCAAGCTGAAAAACGTCGAGGACTTTGGACCGACTATCTATACGCTCGAGCCTGATATCGTTAACGATAAAGCGCTGGAAGAGTTGGCGAAGCTGTTTATCGGTAAAGATTCCAATTTCAAGGAACTCAACCGGCGTCCGGCAAACAGCGGCAGTGCGACTGGCCAATTTCCGCGCCAGCCGGTGAAGGTACCGCAGTATGCCAACACGCCAGCTGAACCCGAACGGGAAGAAGAAAAGGAAAAGAAAACCGGGCTATTCGGCGCATTGAAATCCGTGTTGACCAAGCCCCGTTAGTGGGATGTAAAAAGGGCCGCAGATGCGGCCCTTTTTTTGATCTCGCGCATCCGCGATTAGCGGTGATTCTGCAAGGCTGAAATACGTACCTCTATGGGTGGATGAGTGGACAAAAGCGCCATGATTCCTGCCTTGTCGGAAATACCCGACGCGGCCATAGATTTCGGCAAGTCCCCCGCTTCAACGCCACCGAGTCGGGCAAGCGCTTTGATCATTGGTTGCGGCGTCCCCATCAAGCTCGCGGCGCCGGCATCTGCACGGAATTCCCGTTGACGTGAAAACCATGCAACGATGAATGACGCCAGAAACCCAAACAGAAGCTGGCACGCGATATCCGTAATGTAGTAGCCGATGCCGGGACCATCACGGTCGTTTTTCAGCACCACACGGTCGACAAAGTAGCCAACGATTTTGGCCAGGAACACAACAAACGTGTTGATCACGCCCTGGATAAGCGTGAGGGTCACCATGTCGCCATTGACGATGTGGGCGATTTCATGCGCCAGCACCGCTTCAACCTCTTCTTTTGTCATCGACTCCAACAGGCCGGTCGAAACCGCCACCAACGAGGAGTTCTTAAATGCGCCCGTCGCGAATGCATTGGGATCGCCTTCGAATATGGCAACTTCAGGCATACCGATGTTTGCCTTGGTGGCAAGTCGTCGAACAGTTTCTAAAAGCCAGCGTTCGGTCTCATTGCGCGGGCTTTCGAGCACCTGTGCGCCAGTGCTCCACTTGGCCATCGGCTTGGAGATGAGCAGGGAAAAAATCGCGCCGGTAAATCCTACGACGGCTGAAAACGCCAGCAGCATGGGCAGGTTAAGTCCCTTGGCCGCCAGGAAATTATTGACGCCAAGAAGGCTGGTGACGACACCCAACACAAGCATTACTGCCAGGTTGGTGGCAAGAAAGAGAAATACGCGTTTCATATCTTATTTATTCCCGAAAGAAAGATGGTTGAACGATTGTACCGTGGCGACTGCAGCCCGCTCACACTACGTTCGACAAGTCCGTGCGCTCGTAATTGCGGGCGAAATCGAGAAAATCAACCTGTACTTCAAGCGCGGGGACGAAAAATACACCGGACGGAATCGCCACGCAACTTTGTCCGCGAAACCGGCAAAAAGTTTAGCCGCCATGGTCAGACGACTCGGTGAGCCGCCGCGCACGACGCGCGTAAACGCTGCCCAACAACAGGGCCGCAGACATGGTCCAGAACACCGGCATCATCCCCAGCGCCGCGCCGACGCCGCCAAAAATGAGTGGCATGATGGTTTGGCTGCCATTGATGAGCGTGGTGCGCAGACCTAATGCCTCCCCCGCGCGCCCGGCGGGGGCAGACTCATGCAGCAGTGTGAGTATCATCGGCTGCGGAGATCCCAGCCCCAGTCCCAGCAGGAACATCAGACCCATCATCGGGGCGACATTGTTGGCGAACGGCAGCAGGAAAAAACTCAGGCCGGCGACAAGCAGAGCACCCACCAGCAGCGGCCATGGCCTGATTGCATGGACAAAAAACGGCATCGCCAATCGCACGACAAACGTCGCCGCGGCAAACGATGCCATCACCAGGCCAATTTCCGAGGCCGACAATCCAATCGTGGTCCCGTACACGGGGATGGCAAAGCTGTAGACATCCCATGCGACGGTCAGCACCGCCATGATGATATAGAGGCGGCGCAAATGCGCATCACGCAACAGGTCGAGTACGTGGCCGTCGGCTTTCCCCTCCGGCCTGGCTGTTGGCGCGGGTATCGGCAACAAATTTAGCGACAAAACCACGATGGGCAGTAGCGTGAATGCCGCAAGTAATGCAAACGTTGCACGGTGGCCAATGCTGTCGATGCTGACGCCGGAGAGTATCGGTGCGATGAATAGCGAGGTTGAAAATCCGAGCGCCACAAAACTGAAGTTGACGGCGCGATCCTCCGGCTTTGAAAGCTCTCCTACAGCGTGGTACGCCGCGACGTTGACCAGCATGAACGCCAAGCCGACGATGACGCAAGCTGCGTACAGGACCGGGAGTCCAGGCCATAAGAACGGCAGTATCACGCCAACGCCCACACCCAGCGAGCCAACTTGTAGCGGTCTGACAATTCCAACGCGGTCGATCCAGCGACCCGCCGGGACAGAGAACACCGCCGGCAGCAACGCGTACACCGCAAGCAATGTTCCCACCGTAAACGCGGATTCACCCAGAAAAATTGCATATAGCGTGACCGAAATTCGACTACCGTTGAAGGCGATGTGGTCCAGCACCATCAGGATAATGATCAGGGGCAGTGGCCGTATTGTATTTGGCATGGACGTCTTTTACCTGAATGGTGAAAGAACTGCCATGACTCGCCGCACGGCTTGCGTCAATTTGCCCGCCGCATCGCCAGTGCTACGCCGATGGAGGTGACGGCAATGCCGACAACCGAAATGGCCGTCGGTATGACGCCGAAAACCAGATACTCCATCGCCACGGCGAAAATCGGCGGGAGATAAAGCATGCTGGTGACCCGCGTTGCTTCGCCGTGGCGCATCAGCGTGTGCAAGGCGTTGACCGCGAGGATGGATGCGCCGATGACCAGGAAAGCGATCGCGCCGATGAGCGGCCAGGCCCATTGCACCTGTGCATTTTCAAACGCAAAGCTCAATGGCACCACTACCGCCAGTGAGATTGCAAACTGGATCAGTGCACCAGAGCGCAGATCTACCGTCGGGCAGAATTTTCGCTGATAGAGAGTGCCAACCGTCAAGGAAGCCAAGCCGGTGAGTATGGCGATCAAACTGCCGGCGCTGATAGCGCGAATATCGATCTTGTGCCAGACGATCAGCGCGACACCGGCAAACCCCAGCGCGATGCCCAGCCATTGTCTCGACGTGACGCGATGACCGGTGCCGCGCGCGAACAAGGCTGTTGCCAACGGCTGCAGCGCCAGGATGACGGCGGCGATGCCGGCGGACATGCCTAGAAACTGGGCGTAATGGCTGCCGGAGAGATGAATCGCATGCATCAACAAGCCGGCGACGACAATATGCAACCATTCTCGCGTTGTTCGCGGCCAGGCTGGCTTCAGCCATAGCACCAATGGAATCAGGCACAGAATGCCAAACGCAAAGCGCAGTGACAGGAAGGTGAACGGTGCAGCGTACTGAATGCCGATCTTGGTGGCGATGAAGCCCGAGCCCCAGACCACCACAAAATACCAGGCGAGGAGGGTGTCGTTGATTGGCTGCTTCAAGTGTATTGACTCATGAGCAAAGTGCCCATCCAGCCCGCCGTTTCGGGCCGAAATGACCCGTAGACCGCGCCAGTATTGGGGTTTGACCGTTTGGCTGCAGCTGTAACAACTCGCGCGCGCGTTCCACGTCAAAATTCTGATGCTTGGCGTACTGCATCATCTTCAATACGCTGTCACTCGTCCCTGTCTGCGATCTTCCAGGATAAATCGGCTGCCTTGTTCCGCGATCATGATCGTTGGTGAGTTAGTGTTGCCGGAAGTAATGGTTGGCATGATGGACGCATCGACGACGCGCAAGCGGACAACACCGTGCAGTCTAAGACGGGCATCAACGACGGCGGCGGTATCCGAGGCCGGACCCATCTTGCATGTGCCTACCGGATGGAAAATCGTCGTGCCGACGTTGCCGGCGGCATGCGCCAACTCTTCATCACTTTGCGTGTTGGTACCGGGCAGGAATTCTGCGGGACGATATTTTGCCAAGGCAGGCGCTGCTGAAATTTTGCGCGTGAGTTTCATGGAGTTTATCGCGACCTTACGATCACTATCGGTGGAAAGGTAATTGGGTTGAATAATCGGGTGACTGTGAGGATCGGGATTCTTGATCCGTACGTAGCCACGGCTTTCAGGTCGCAAATTACACACGCTGGCAGTGAACGCCGGGAACGGATGCGGTGGATCACCGAACTTGTCCAAC
>JBDTPE010000021.1:0-13899 GCA_039932875.1 Betaproteobacteria bacterium
GGGGCGTTTTTTTGCTCGTTTCACTGAGAAGACGTCGTTTCTCATTGAGGCACGTGCGGATAAACTTGACTACAAATCATCTGCCTCTCTTCTCGATAGCAATGAGCGCTACTACCTTGCGGGCATAACCTGGGACGCCACAGCTGCAACCAGCGGAACGATCAAAATCGGCCAAATTCGTAAAGACTTTGTCTCCAGCGCGACGCGTGATTCCTCTACCTCTGGCTGGGATGCCAATGTCCAATGGGCGCCGCTCAGCTATTCAAAATTCAACTTCACAACATCGAAGAGTTTTGGCGAATCCACTGGCGTAGGCGATTTCTTACTGACTAAACGTTACGGCGCCGCCTGGACGCATGAGTGGAGTTCACGAATCTCCACTTCGGCTAGTATCAATCGGTCTAACGATGATTTTGTGAATGGTGGCCGCAGCGACACAACCGATAGCATCGGGTTGAAATTGAATTACAAAGTACAGCGCTGGCTGACACTCGGTGGCGAGTTCAGTAACGCGGACCGCGATTCCAACAACCCAACGTTCAAGTACAAGAAGAACATATATTCGTTTACCGTCGGCGCAACGCTCTGACACGTACTCCGCTATAATTTGGCTCTTCAGGCATTGCTTGGGGAGCCATTTTTTAGGGTATTCGATGCAAATGTTTCGCAAGTTTTGCGCCATCTTTGGGCGAACATTTATGGGTGCAGTTTTGGCCCTCGGTGCGACCGGTGTGGTTTTCAGCGCGCATGCACAGGGCGAGAGTTCGCAATCGCGCGCACGGTCATCTGAGCTGTCTGTCTACAAGCTTGGCGTTGGTGATGTCATCTCGGTGCAGGTCATCGGTGAAGATGATTTAAAACGCGAAAAGATTCGCTTGTCCGACGCTGGAACATTGTCTTTTCCCTATTTGGGTGAAATCCGTGTGCGTGGCATGACGGTTGGGGCGTTGGAGGAGTACATCACCAACGGCTTGAAAGGGCGCTATCTCCTGAACCCGCAGGTGACAGTGACTATCCATGAATACCGAAGTTTCTTCGTAAATGGCCAGGTTGATAAGCCCGGCGGCTACGCTTTCGTGCCAGGTCTCACTGTTCGTAAGGCCATTTCAATGGCAGGCGGATTCAAAGAGCGTGCGTCGAAAGAGAAAATTAATGTCATTCGTGAGGATGACGTTAAAGGCATGCCACAACGAGTGCAGCTGGAAGCGCCAGTGCTGCCGGGAGACATCATCACTGTTGAAGAAAGCTTTTTCTGATGAATGATCGAGCATTGCCAGATCGCGCGCTAGCTGCGCGCCCAGCATTGGAACGGGTACTCTTATCGCCACTCGGGGGAAGTCAGCCGCAGCCAGGTAGTGATTCCGAAACGCTGGACCTAGTCGAGTACTGGCGATCAATTACCAAGCGAAAGTGGAGCATTCTTGGCTTGGTGCTGCTCGTCTGCATTATTACGACATTAGTGGTTTATTCGATGCGACCGGTTTTTCGCTCGACAGCCACAGTCTTGATCGAGCAGGGTAAATCCAAGGTCGTCTCCATCGAAGAGGTATACAACTCGATGGGTGGAAACCGCGAGTACTACCAGACGCAAGTAGAAATAATGAAGTCGCATGAACTGGCGCGCAAGGTTGTTGAACGTTTGAAACTTACGACCCACAGAGATTTTGATCCGCGACAGCGGGAAACCAGTGCCGTGGATTATTTGTCTCCGGCATCCTGGTTTGCGACGAACGAGGCACCGACAGAAGAAAACATTCTCAAAAATGTGATCAAGCGCATGATGGATGATCTTCAGATTCAACCTGTCCGCAATAGCCAGTTAGTGCAAGTCAGCTTCTCCGCCTATGACAAAGAGCTTTCAGCGAAGGTCCCAAATACCCTGGCTGAGGTATTTATTGAGAGCGATCTCGATGCGCGCGTGGCGATGACGCAAAAGGCCGGCTCTTGGCTGACTGAACGCATGAGCGACTTGCGAGTGAAACTCGATGCATCTGAAAAATCGTTGCAGGATTATCGGGAGCGCGAGCGCATCGTTGATGTCAAAGGCGTAGCGATGTCGGGGGCGTCCAGAGCGCTGGAGGCGGCGACCACTGATCTGGTCGCTGTCCGAACCAAACGCGCCGAAGCTGAGAGCCTGTTCAACCAAGTGAAGGCTGCCAAACAGGGACGTGCTGCGGGCGGATATGAGTCTATTCCGGCTGTCCTCCGCAATCCAACCGTTCAGTTGATGAAAGGACAAGAGGCTGAAGCTGAACGAAAGCTTGCCGACGCATCCAAGCGCTATGGTCCGGAACATCCGAAGATGGTCCAGGCAAACGCCGAACTGTTTTCCGCACGAGAAAACGTCAAACGCCAGATTGAGAGTGTCGTTGCCGGTGTCGAGAAAGAATACGACGTTGCTCGCAGTAATGAGCAAGCGCTTGAACGTGCGCTTGGGCAGAGCAAGGCGGAAATTCAGGGCATCAACCGCAAAGAATTTCAGTTGGGCGTTCTTGAGCGAGAAGCGCAAGGCAATAAGCAGCTTTACGACATGTTTGTGACGAGATTCAAGGAAACCAACGTCGCAGGTGATTTGCAGTCAACCGTAGCCCGCGTGGTCGATCCTGCCAATATTCCGAATGTTGCGTATGCGCCGAAGAAGGCGCAGATTGTAAGCATCGCGGCCGCAGTCGCACTATTGATCGGCATCATGTTGTCTTTGCTGCTGGATCGCATCAGTAACACCATCAATACTGCGTCTGATGTTGAAGCACGCCTTGGGGTGCCGATGCTGGGGTATTTGCAAAAAATGCTGAACAGCGGCAAGAAGAGCGCCAGCACCGAGCTTTCGTTCATCAATGACAGCCAGTCCCTTTTTTCAGAGTCCATCCGTACCATTCGTACGAGCGTCATGATGGGGGCACTGGATAGCCCTAAGAAAATTATTGTGGTGACGTCGTCAGTGCCATCGGAAGGCAAGAGCACTTTGTGTTTTAACCTGGCATGCGCGCTGGCACAAGTGCAAAAATCTGTATTGCTGGTCGACGCCGACATGCGCAGGCCGAAGATGGCGCGGCTGATTGGACGAGACAAGAACGCGCCCGGCCTTTCCAACATGGTTTCTGGCGTCGCGCCGATCAGTGAGTGTATTGTCAAACACGAGCAAGGCGGATTTCATATTCTGACAGCCGGCTTTATTCCGCCTAACCCTCTGGAATTACTCTCTTCGACTAAATTTCTGGATGTGATTGATAAGCTCAAAGGCGCATTCGATGTCGTGCTCATTGATTCGCCACCGCTGGGTTTGGTGAGCGATGCGCTGGTTCTGTCTCAAGTCGCCAATGAGATCATTTTCGTCGTCAAGGCCGACTCAACGCCATACCAGCTTGCACGTGCAAACTTGAGGCGTCTGCAGCTTGCGGATGCACCGATCCTCGGTGTGGTGCTAAACCAACTCGACCTGGAACGTGCCGAGAAATATTACGGCGAATATAGTGGTTACGGTCGGTATTCTGGTTACAAGGGTTATGCCTACGCATACGGGCAGTCACCAAAAGACAAATCCGCCAAAGTCTGATTCGCGCTTGCCATCCGCCGCCGGGCGAATTGCGGCGGTGATCGCAGCCGGGCTTTTGCTAGCGCTTTGCGTCTTATGTGTGCGATGGGGTTTTGCCGATATTGTGGCAGTGGATGCCCTGTCAACTCAGGCCAGTATTCAGGCGCAGGCGACGCGCACAGGGGAAGCTGTCGATGCCAAAGCGGTCAGCGAGGTCATTGCTTCCCTGCTACACTCGCAACGCATTGATCCCGCTAATCCCGCCACTGCTGAACATCTCGGCGGCGCGTACACCATCGATGTTCAGAACAAGCGCGACGCTGGATCCAATGGGGCAGTGACGAGGCAATGGCCGGAAGCGTTTGAACAGTATTCCCGGGCTGTCGTTTTGCGCCCTACGTCGCCATACTCATGGGCGAATCGCGCTTGGACCAAGTATTACCTCGGGCAGGTTGATCGCGATCTTTACGTCGCGATGCAGAATGCCATCAATCTGGGGCCATGGGAACCTGAGGTTCAGTTCGTCGTCGTCGATCTCGGGTTTGCACTCTGGGAGGAGATGCCGGTTGACCTGCGCCCGCAGGTGCTCGCGTTGGCGCAGAATGGTGCGCGCCGTTATGGCGCGCAAATCATCGCTATCGCCCAGAAGCGTGGCCACTTGACAGACGTTTGCAAGTTTGAAAAATTGTCGTCATTGCAAGCTTGCAAGCTCGTCGTTGGATAGTTCATTGCCCCGCCATTTTCGTACACGTGAATTTCCATACGACCGATTTTTCTTCTGGTCCTGGGCCGTCATTCTGGTCTGGGCGCCAATCCCGCTTGGCAGCAATCGGCCGTGGGCGTGGTCTCTGCTGGAGCTGCTGACGTTCGGGCTAGTTGCGTGTTGGTTGGTCTGTTTCGCAATGAAAAAAGTGGTTGTGACGGAACCGTTTCGACGCGCCAGATGGTTCCTCGCGTTGCTCGCACTCTGGCTGGCCTATCAGGCGCTTTTCATTTTGCCGATGCCGCAATCCTGGGTCACGCTGTTGTCGCCTGAGGCCGTTGCCGCTCATGAACTCGTTAGCGTCGGGATTGAGCCAAATTCATGGATGATTTTGTCGGTGGATCCTTTTGCGTCCAGGGTCTCATGGTTCAAAAGTCTGCTTTATGTCCTCAGCTTCGCGATGACCTTGCTTGTCGTCAATGTTCGCGATAGCGCACGCCGACTGGGCTACGTACTTGTCATACTTGCGCTCGTGTTATCGGTGTATGGCCTGATGATGCATCTCACCGAGTACACGCATTTTTGGTTTGGTACAACGCTTAGTCATGGGTCCAGAGCCATTGCTACGTATGTCAATCCCAACCATTTCGCCGGCTTTCTGGAGATGACGCTTGCCGTTGGCATTGGTCTCTTGATTGGGGGCTTGCGAGATGCCCGGACGCAAACATGGAAGCAATTTTTGAAACACGTTCTCGAATGGATTTTCAGCCCAAAAATGCGACTGCGGCTGATGCTATGCGTCATCGTTATCGCTTTGGTTTCAACGCACTCGCGGATGGGCAATACCGCTTTTTTTTCCAGCATGATTATCGCTGGGCTGCTTGGCCTGGCGCTGTCGCGCCACGCGACGCGAGGCACCATTATCTTGCTGGTGAGTCTGATTGCGATCGATGTCTTTATTGTCGGCTCATGGTTTGGTCTGGAAAAACTCGCCAACAGAATCGAGCAAACAGCAGTGCTGCATTCCACAAATGAGACAACTGAATCGGTGGAAGCCCGTGCGGAGCCCGCCAAATACGGCATTGACTTGATCTCTGACTACCCTCTCTTTGGCGCTGGGCCCGGAAGCTGGTACGTGGCGTTTCCACGATATCGAGGTGGCGATCTGTCGGCCTTTTTTGATTATGCCCACAACGACTTCGTGCAGTTTGCCGCCGAGAGCGGCTTGATCGGTAGCGCCATTCTTATCGTGATCGTTGCTTGGTCGCTGGTCATTGCGCTCATCGCACAATTTCGTCGGCGCGATCCTCTCATGCGAGGATTTTCCTTCGCGTCCATCATGGGGGTCACCTCGATATTGATTCATTCGAGCGTAGACTTCAATCTACAGATTCCGGCTAACGCAATGCTGTTTATGGTGTTATTGGCGTTCGGCTGGATCTCCCTTTATCTGGATCGCCACGGCTGAGAAGTCGGGATCAAGTTTCCTTACTTTTGGTCGATGTTGCACGCAATCTGTGCAAGTCGAGGAGGTAGGTCTTCAACCCGATACAAGCCGCCTCGATTAAGTCCAGCGCCCGCTCGAAGTCTCTTGGTCGACCCTGGTATGGGTCTGGGACTTCGCGTTGATCGTCTGGTCCGCCATAATCGAGCAACAGTTCGATTTTCCCAGAGAG
This sequence comes from Betaproteobacteria bacterium, assembly GCA_039932875.1. GTDB lineage: Bacteria > Pseudomonadota > Gammaproteobacteria > Burkholderiales > Usitatibacteraceae > UKL13-2. The sequence goes on from JBDTPE010000021.1 coordinate 5,915, forward strand.
ACGGGTGGGGCACATTGCGCTCAAGTGGACAATATTGGCGTTGTCCATAGCGAGCACGAAATCGAATCGCTCGAAGTCGATAGGCGTGATTTGCCTCGCGCGAAGATGTTGCAAATCGTAACCACGCTTGGTCGCGTGCTCCACCGCCCGCGGATCTGGTGGGGCGCCGACGTGGTAGTCGTGCGTGCCAGCGGAATCAATTTGGACCTCATAGCCCAAAGCACTATTCGCGACCAGCTTACGGAAGACGCCTTCTGCTGTTGGCGAGCGACAAATGTTGGCGGTACAGACAAAAAGAACGTTCATTTATTTTGGGTTCGACAATTCAAGTGCGGACACGGTGAAGTTTTCCTTGCTGAGCTAACTCCAAGGGTGATTGGATTCTCCGTGCGCATAGTTGCCCGCTTAGTTGAGCGGCATTTCCAACTTCGTGTGTTCGCTGGTAACCCGGTGGTCTGGCGTAGTGTGGAACAATTTCGTCATATAGATGTGATACGAAATGAACAATGCAACAAAGCTGGCGAACATGATTGGCTCGGGCACATGCAATTTCCAGCCAATGATGCCGGTGGCCGCGCATACAAGATTCCCGGCTGCGCTCGCCATGGTCGCTTGGCCGACACTGGCGCCGCGCATCAAAAGAAAATGGTGCAGATGATGTCTGTCAGCGGCAAACATGCTACCGCCAGACAATCGTCGCCGGATCATTAATGACACGCAATCGCAAAGCGGTAACACCACCACCCAAAGTGCGCATATCGGCGAAAACGTGCGGCCCTCGCCTTGCGAAAGGTCGACCGCGAACCAGGCAATGATAAATCCCATCAACATGCTGCCCGCATCGCCAAAAAACGTCTTTGCATGTTTTAGCCATGGTGACCGCGCGTTAAGCGTCAAGAATGCAGCCACGCAGCCCGAGAGTGCCAGTAACAACTTATATTGCTCCCAGAGGGCGGATTCCCGCGCAACGTGTGCAAAGGCGACAAAGGCGATCAGGCTGATAAATCCGGCGTGGCCATCGATGCCGTCGGCCATATTGATCGCATTGATGACGCCGATTACGGCGACAACCGTAATGGCGGGCGCAAAAAACCAGGTGCCCATAGAGCCGAAGCCGATCAGATTGCCGACGGTCAGTAATTGCAATCCGCCATAGTAAAACATCAAAAGGACTGCCGCTGCCTGTACGAGGAATTTTGGACCAGGCGCCAGATCGTGGATGTCGTCAAATACGCCCAGAGTAAGCAGCATCAAAACGGCGAGAACATCGACCCACCATCCGCTAGTCTGAAAATAAATCAGCGCAATGATGAACACGAGCCCAATCGAAAGCCCGCCGACGACGGGCGTAGTACCGAGATGATCCTTGCGCCCGCCTGGATGATCCACCAGTTTCATGGATGGTGCGAGACGGATCAATACACGCAGCAAAACAGACGTGGACACAAACGCGATCATGATGATCAAGAAAGTTAACATAGTCGCACTTTTGATTTGGTCGTTGGGCTGGGTACAGAAGTATTGAAAAATGCCTTGAGTCAATTTGTTTGGCGAGCGAACATCGATTTTCGCAAGAGCCAATTCCAAAAGTCTTGCAGGCTGCCAGTGCGCTAAGTTGCGCTAAAGCCTGCTCGACACCGACTTTAGCACTGCCTCCCGTATTTAGGCCCAATAATTCAGATATGCCGCTGACTTTGTTGACCGCGATGCAAACCTGAACTTGCTGAGTTGTCTGTGGCACTGTGAGTCTTTGTGGATGCGGATTTTTGTATAATAGCCACGGAGTTTTCATAATAAGTTTCGGGTGTAATTCAATCACCTGCTAGCCACATTCCCCTTCATTTATCGGAGTTTCTCATGACAAATCCCGTGCGCGTTGCTGTGACCGGTGCCGCTGGCCAGATTGGCTACAGCTTATTATTTCGCATCGCCTCGGGCGAAATGCTGGGGAAACACCAGCCGGTCATTCTGCAGTTGCTTGAGATTCCTGACGAAAAGGCGCAAAAGGCCTTGAAGGGCGTCATGATGGAGCTTGAGGATTGTGCCTTTCCGTTGCTGGACGGCATGAGTGCGCACTCTGACGCGATGACGGCGTTTAAGTATGCGGACGTCGCTTTGCTCGTCGGCGCGCGACCACGCGGACCCGGTATGGAGCGTAAAGACTTGCTGGAAGCAAACGGCAAGATTTTCACAGTACAGGGCAAGGCGCTGGACGCCGTTGCGTCACGAGACGTGAAGGTGCTGGTTGTCGGCAATCCAGCCAACACCAACGCCTATATTGCGATGAAATCGGCGCCAGGCTTGCCCGCTGAGAATTTCACGGCCATGCTGCGCCTGGATCACAACCGCGCGTTATCGCAACTCGCCACCAAGTCAGGTAAGCAAGTTGAATCGATCGAAAAGCTGATCGTCTGGGGCAATCATTCGCCTACCATGTATCCCGACTACCGCTTTGCCACGATCGGCGGCGCGCCTGCGCCAGCACTCATCAGCGATGAGGAATGGTACAAGAACACATTTATTCCCACTGTTGGCAAGCGCGGCGCGGCGATTATCGAAGCGCGCGGACTTTCCAGTGCTGCTTCGGCTGCCAATGCCGCAATTGATCACGTTCATGACTGGGTGCTGGGGTCCAATGGCAAATGGGTGACCATGGGCGTGCCATCTGACGGTAGTTACGGCATTCCAGAAGGCGTCATATACGGTGTGCCGGTAATTTGTTCAGGCGGCAGGTACTCCGTTGTAAAGGATCTTGAGATCGACGCGTTTTCACGGGGGAAAATGGACGCGACGCTCAAGGAATTGGAGGAAGAGCGAGCGGCCGTAGCGCACATGCTGTAGCGGAAGCTGCACGGGTCGAACTGAAAACGCTTGAAGTGCAACGGTCCGACCAAGGTTCCGGTGTTGTCAGCGCGGTTTTGCTTCTGCTTTCGCAAGCAACGAGCGCAGTTTTCTAATTTCCACCCTTAAGGCCACCGCGTCTCTGGCCTCGCGGTGCAGCGCTACCATTTGCGTTTGCAAAATTCGGATGCGCTGGTTGCGTTCCTGAAGGCTGACCGTCAGTTCAGCTATAGAGTTTGCCGGTCCTTGTAAATCGCCTATTTCGTTTGTGTCCGGTAACAAGGACGGCGTGGCGGCAGTGGAAATGGCGTCATCGGGTGCGCGCGCGTCGGGCTGTGGCGTTGAGACTTCAGTGGTCGACACACGCTGAGCGTCAATTCGAGTGCCATTTACCGAACCTGCGGGCGCGCTGTCGATGGCCGACCGCGCTGCCTTTTCAACTGCAGGGATGAGTGTCGGCCTTTCCAATATGCCGAAGTGGATTAGCGTCGGCAACAAAATAGCATGCGCATCCGGAGAGCCGTGCTGAAGGCCGGTGATATAAAGTCCCAACCCCGACACGCCCTCGGCGACCGCGTCGGCTTCCCCACCTTCGCCCATGATTGCACCGCTGGCGAATTGTGCGACGCGCTCTGCCAACACTTTGGCGAGGCCGGCAGCTTCTTCCTCCTCAATGATCGAAAATGCCCCTCTAATTTGACCGAAAAGACTCTCAATCGGAACGAGCCCGGCTTTTTTCGATGGGTCGCGGAAAAAACCATCTAGTGCAGTCTCGATTAAGGCTAGGTTGTCCTGCACTTCCCGACCGACCTGCAAGATGAGCAGGTGTGTTTGCGCTTGGAAAGTCTTGGTATCAGCCAAGCTGTCGACGGAGCTATTGAAATCCGGCAGTTCAGCGCCGGTCATCACATTTTTGATTCGCAAACAGGTTCGCGATGCCTGGCGGCCGAATTCCGACGTCAGGCGGAAATAGTCGTTCAGCGAAGATTCGGCAAACAGGAGCGCGGTGGCAATCTCCAGCGCTTGTGTTGCTGAGGGCCGACTACCGGTTTTGCCCAAGTGCGCTCCAACGGCGCCAAGGAGATGCAATAGCCTCACCATTTCGCGATTAGGCAACTGCTGCCCGACTCTCGCGATCATGGCTGCTTGACTGGTCAATGCGATTAATGCTGACGCATGACCCTCGGCAAATAGCTGCAGCTCGTTTTTCATGCCGTTGATATGCTGGCACAATGTAGCGACAACAGGAGCCAGTTTCTCCTCTTGGGCGCTTTGCGCGTTGCCATCAGGAAGCCAGAGCAGATCATCGAGCCGAAACAGTTGCCGTATGCGGGTGATGCGCTTTGTGCGGGCTGCGGATTTGCCGATAACCAGCAGCAGTTCGCGAAATACCTTCTCGGGGACGATTTGATCGCCTTCCAATAACCGACGAATCTGTTGATCAATCTTGCCGAACAAGGGCACAGCAAGAGGCCGAGCGCCAATCGGGTCATTGACGACGGCGTCAAGGAAAGCGATGGTCGTGAACCAGAAATCGCGTGAAGGTGACGAGGCATCTAGTGCCTCGATTGCATGAATCGCATCAGACATGTGACTCGCGCCGCCAACAAGATCCTTGTTGCGCATGAGCTTTAACAATCCCGCCTGGAAAATCGCTCGGCAACGACGGATCGCCTCAACAGTCATTTCGTTTCGCGGCGAAATTCCAGCAGCGTTCAGTTCGGATGCCGCCGCGGTAATGTCTGGTAAGAACAAATCGTTAGGCGATGCGTCGTCGACACCGCGAGCCTTGTTCAGCATTACATACGCTGAAGCAAGTTCCATGGGATGGTCGGGTTTGCCGTCGACCAAATTGTCAAGATACGTACTTAGACTGGTCTTGGCTTGTCTAATAGCCTGAATCTTCTTTATGGCTTCCGACGGCATTCCGCTGTTGATTGAATCGATCACCTTTTCGGTTTCTCCGCTTAGGTGTGCGGCGGCGAACAGTCCAACCATGAGGAGTGCACCGGTGACCTGATGCAAATCGGCGGCCGCCGCTTGGACGGTAAGGACATCAGCGTTCTCCACCGGCGCAGCCTCAAGGTTTTTGCACGCTCTCTTGAGGGAACGATCAATCTCGCCTCTCACGAGCAGGAGTGGGGCAGGATCGTGGCGGGGGATGTTAGCCGTATGCACGGCCGAAAGGCGGGTCATTTATCAGGCAATCGTCGACGAAGATTTGTATCGCACGCCATCGCGCACAATTGGTTAGTTGCGTACTGAAAAGCGTTACGTCAGGCAATCGAAGAGTAGAGTATCCCCGCCATACGAGCGGTGTTCAGTGTCCGCGGTAGCTGTGGTGGTAACACGCGCCTGCAAGTAGAATTCAATTGCCGCCAATTGAAAGCCAAGCAGGGCGGATTTTTGACCGCGCAACGATCATCAATCCCGACGAGAACACTTATCGAGTATTCGCGTGCGCTTTGCGCGCTCGTCGCGCACATCGTCCCGACGATTTTCTCTGCACCAGTTGAAATGATCGCGCCAATTTGAAGTCCAGCGGTTGGGATCATCGCGCAAATACCCGTCGCAGCGTCTATGTCGATCCGCCATCTTCCGTTGGTTGATGGCAGTAGATGCGTACTCTTTGCAATAGCCTTCGTCGGCGGCTTGTGCAGATGAGATGCCGATACTCGTAGCGATTGCCGCGATCGCCAATACGCTGCGGAAAAAACGACTTGACATGTTCACTCCCCGTGAATGTTTGACGGAGAATAATCCTCCCATTCGTACGATCTGACAAGATCTTTACGGGGTGGGAAACAAAATTTGATCCACTTTGCCTATAGGCATGTCTGGTTAGGATCGCCTAATTTGTCGCCTGCATTCTGCGGTGGTCTGCCGACATGCTATTGCACGAATGACGCCAGCAGAACAAGTGATCAGAATGGTACGAAAGCGACAAAACTATTGCCGCCATTCGCGCCCGCAGCACCTCCCACGGCATCGCCAGGACCGGAAATCGGGTCTATGGGTACTGCGTCTGTTATAAAACGGGCGACTGGGCAGATGCGTTTTCCGATTCGACACCTTTTGGTCAGGTGTTTCTTTCCACTATACTTTTGCATCAACCGAAATCAGTAACGTCGCAAGTTATTGCGCATGATTGTGAACGTGCGCTGTTCGCAGGCTATCTGGAGGTTCAAATGACTCATGTTGTCACGGGAGCTTGTTTCAAATGCGTGCCCAGGCGCTGCGTTGTTGTTTGCCCAGTCGACTGCTTTCATGAGGGGGACCAATTTGTCGTGATCGACCCAGACCGCTGTATCGATTGTGCGGAATGCGTGATCGAGTGTCCTGTCGAGGCAATTTATGAAAAACGACATATGCCTGAAGGGGAAAAGCACTTTTCCATGTTTAATGCCGAGATGGCCAGGAACTGGCCGTTGTTGCCAATTCCTCTGTTAGTGCCACCGCAAAGTGACAAAATTTCTTAGGCGCTGCGCTCTGCAGAGCGAATTTGTTTACTGACCGCAAAAAAAGACACAAAAGACAGTATCCGCCTTTGCGCTTGTCGCCAGGGTCGAAAACATGGAGTAGCCGATGACCTTGAAACTTGCCCACGGCATCGCCTTTGCCGACCTCTACAGTCGCGACGGCCTGATCAATATTGACGCCGCATTTCAACGCGCATTACGAACAGCTGACGAAGAACTGGCCGAGCGCCTCATTTCCAGCCGCAGGAATCCGGCAGCCGTCTCGAAGAAGGAAGAATCAGCGTTGATCATCGAGTTAGGGCCGCATCTGGACCGCTTTATCGCGTCCCTTTTCGATATCGTCGACGCGGTTGAAGCGCTTACCGAAAACCACGCCGAACTTGCACCGCTTTACACCTTGAAGCGGAAGTTCGTGCAGCGCAGGGCAGTCGCGGCTTTCAAGGCTGACGAAGCCGTTACATTTGATGGTGTAGCCATAGAGTTGGAGTTGGCCGGACTTTTTGGTGGGCGTTTTAGCGAACTCGCGTTTGCCCGGCACGTTGAATCCTGGTTAAAGGACGAAGCCGCCAACGAAAAGGTAATTGATGCAGCGCTGCGATACGCCGCTTGGGCGCTCTATTCGGACGCCGGACGCGCGCGCAACCGCGACGGCGTTTTATTCAAGAAGCCCGGCAAGCTGGACCAGCAGCATCTTGTCAAACACGCGCAAAAGGATGAACAACAGTTTGCGGCCGATGGAGTCACGACCTTTGTCATCAAACCGGAGCACATTCGCCGCAGGAAGGGATTCGCCCTGACCGATGAAGGGACAGACCTCAAGGGAGCGCTATCGGAAGCCAATTACTGCATCTGGTGCCACACACAGGGCAAGGATTCCTGTTCAACCGGATTGAAGGAGAAACCCGGTGCTGACGCTAAGCCCGCGTTCAAGAAGAGCACCTTCGGTGTCACGCTGGCCGGTTGCCCTTTGGAAGAAAAGATTTCCGAGTTCCATACGTTGAAAGCCACCGGCCATGCCATTTCGGCCCTCGCCGTCATCGCTATCGATAACCCGATGGCTGCAGCGACCGGCCACCGCATTTGTAATGACTGCATGAAATCCTGCATTTATCAGAAACAGGAGCCGGTTGATATTCCACAGGCGGAGACGCGCACACTAAAAGATGTGCTGGAATTGCCTTGGGGATTCGAAATTTACTCGCTGTTCACGCGCTGGAATCCGCTCAACATCCACCATCCTTACCCGCGAGCTGAGAGCGGTTATCGCGTGTTGGTAGTCGGCATGGGGCCGGCGGGTTTTGCGCTGGCGCACAATTTAATGAACGATGGGCACATGGTGGTGGGTATTGATGGCCTCAAGATCGAGCCTTTACCAGAATCGGTCTCAGGTGTGCGTGCCGACGGATCACGCGCTAATTTCGAACCGGTTCGCGACATAAAGGACCTCTACGAGGACCTGGATGACCGTGTGATGGCCGGTTTTGGTGGCGTCGCCGAATACGGCATCACGGTACGTTGGGACAAGAATTTTTTGAAAGTGATTCGATTGCTTCTTGAGCGGCGTGCAGAGTTCGCGCTGTTTGGGGGCGTGCGTTTTGGCGGCACCCTAACCACTGACGACGCGTTCGAAATGGGCTTCGACCACATCGCGTTGGCCATGGGCGC
>JBDTPE010000022.1:0-13875 GCA_039932875.1 Betaproteobacteria bacterium
CGCACCACCTGCGGTTGCAACGTCGCGACCGCGACCGCCACCAACTTGATGTCCAAGTACGCCGCCTAGCAACGCGCCAACAACAGCGCCGCCAACGTTAGCGTTGCCTCGATCGGTTACCTGCTGGCGTTCGACCCAGCAGCGTTGCTCGGGTGGACCAACCACGGCGTGCACTGAAGTAACTGGCGCTTCGTATGTGCGCTCGTTTGGACGCTGGCGATATTCGTAAATCGGTGCAGGCAGCGGTGCGGGCGCTTCATTCTGGTAGACAGCGCGTTGATTAACGGGGCGCACCGAAGATATCTTGTCGTTCATACCCAGCGCACCCAGCGACGCATAGCTGCCTTGCCGGAGTACTACGCACTGGCCGCGAAATTGTGCGTCGGAACAAACTTCCCAGCGGCCGCGGTCGACCACGACCGACGAAGCGCGATCATTGAAGCCGTGATTCCCAAAATTGTTGACTTGTGTATTGGCCGAGAAGACACGGCCGCGAAATCCGTCATCTTCATAGAAAGATATCTGAGCAGCAGCGTGCGTTGCCAGAAGTACGGTAGTTGCCGCGAGTGCGGATTTGATTTTCCAGTTCATAACGAGTCCTTTGTGTATTTGCCGCGCGTAATGGCGCAGGGCGATAGAAGTAGTGAAAATTTCTCCAACCACCACACCTTAAGCGGAGTCAGTGGGTTCACCCATCGGTCAGCGCCTACACTGTTGTCGGACAGTTGCGCATCCGCGTGTAGTCAACGGCTTACGGATTTCTGAATTGGTCTGCGAAACGTCTCAGTGTTTTGGGTTTTGATTATTTGCGCCGTCCAATAGTGCCGTTTTGGGCTTTCGTCCCAACGAACGGCCGCCACGAACCACAAAGATCGTTTATTGACGCGCCGCTTCGAGCATTTCTTGCCCGTGAGGCGCGTCAAATGGCGTTCTGCGAGTGTGGGTTCATTTGTCGATATGGCAGTCAAACATGTCGATTTTTTACCGCGCGACGTCCTCCACCGACCCTGCGGTTACCACCGACTGTTGCCAGGCGCACACTCTGACTTCGACCGTATGCGGCTGCCCATCATCAACCAGCGCGATGGCGGCATCGGTCGTCGCTATGCCATCGAGCGTCACCTGCGTCGCGCCGATCTGCTCGCCATCAGCGACGACGGTTTGAATCACCGTGATTTGATAGACGGTTTCGCGATACCGGTACTGCACGCTGAACGATGGCCAATCCACGGGAAGGCAGGGCGTGAAGGTGAGCTTGTCGACGTCCAGGCGCAGCCCTAACAACGACTCCAGGAGCAGCCGATACATCCAGCCGGCCGATCCGGTGTACCAGCTCCAGCCACCGCGCCCGGTGTGTGGCGCCACGCCATAGACATCGGCGGCGATGACGTAAGGCTCGACCTTGTAGATTGCGATCTCTTCGGTCGTCGTGGCGTGGCTGATGGGATTGATCATATTGGTCAGCTCCCACGCGCGCCGGCTGTCACCCATGGCGGCAAACGCCATCGCGGCCCAAATGGCGCCATGCGTGTATTGCCCGCCGTTTTCGCGTACGCCTGGGACGTAGCCACGGATGTAGCCCGGGTCGAGATCTGACTTGTCGAACGGCGGATCGAGCAACTGGATGATCTTGTCGTCGCGACGCACCAGCCGGGCATCCAGCGAATTCATTGCCGTCTGCGTGCGCTTGATTTCGCCGACGCCCGACAGCACCGACCAGCTTTGCGCGATCGAATCGATCTGGCATTCGTCGTTGGTGGCTGAACCCAGCGGCGTGCCATCGTCGAAATAAGCGCGTCGATACCATTCGCCGTCCCAGCCGTGCTTTTCCAGGTTCTGCGCCAACGTGTCGCGCTCATTCAGGCAACGCTCGGCGAAGGTGGTGTCGCCATGCAGGCGCGCGACCCGGGTAAATTGCCGCAGCACTTCGCACAAGAAGAAACCCAGCCAGATGCTCTCGCCTTTGCCGTGTTGGCCGACCATGTTCATGCCGTCGTTCCAGTCGCCGGAGCCGATCAGCGGCAAGCCATGCGCGCCACTTGTGAGGCCATGCTCGATGGCGCGTACGCAATGCCGGTAAAGGCTGCCAGCTTCTTCGGCGCGGTTGGGCAGGTCGTAATAGGAGTCATCGCCAGCATTGACCTCGCGGCCCTCGAGGTAGCGGACGGATTCGCTAAGCACGCCGGTGTCGCCGGTGGTGAGCACGTAGCGGGCGGTCGCAAGCGGCAGCCACAAATAGTCGTCGGCGCAGTGTGTGCGCACCCCGCGCCCGGATGGGGGATGCCACCAATGCTGCACGTCGCCTTCCTTGAACTGTCGACTGGCACAGAGCAGCAGATGTTCGCGCATCAGCGATGGTTTGGTGTGTACGAGCGCCATCACATCCTGCAATTGGTCCCTGAATCCGTAGGCACCGCCCGACTGGTAGTAACCGCTGCGCGCCCACAACCGGCAGGCCATGGTCTGATATACCAGCCAGCCATTGAGCAGGACGTTCAGCGATGCGTCCGGTGTCTCAACTTGTACCGCACCCAGCGTGCGTAGCCAGTAATTTTTTACTTTGTCGAGCACATCGTGGGCCGAATTCGGGCCGCGATAGCGCTGCAGTAGTTTCTGCGCCTCAGCCAGATTGCGTCCATCCCCAAGCATAAAAACACACTCATGTTCCTCGCCATCGGCCAGCTCGAACTCCACTTGAATCGCCGCACACGGATCCAGGCCGGCGCCGACCCTGTTAGAAAGCTGCGCTCGCGTCATGGCAGCCGGGTTTCCCAACGTGCCGTTGCGACCGAGGAATTCAACGCGGTCACCGGTGAAGGTGCGGGTCGATTGGTCGACGTCGAAGAATGCGATGTGTTCGCCAAACTCGGTGTTGTAGGTATTGCGGGCGCATAACGCACCACTGAGCGCATCAATCTCGGTAATCACATGCATGTTTGACTTAGCTTTGAGGTCGCCTAGCACCCACTCTACATAGCCGGTGGCAGACAGCCTGCGGGGACGACCGGATTCATTGCTTACCGTTAACACCGAAAACTTAATCGCATCGTCGAGCGAGACCGTCACCACCAGTTGCGTGCAGATGCCATCCTCGGTATGTACAAAGGTAGTCACGCCGAATCCATGCCGACTTTCGTAAGCGGACGCGCCTCCGCAGGGCAGCGGCGTAGGTGACCAAAAGTGTCCGCTTTCCTCGTCGCGAAGGTAAAAGGCCTCTCCGCTCAAATCACTCACCGGATCGTTATGCCACGGCGTGAGCCGGAACTCATGTGCGTTGTCGCTCCAGGTGTAGGCCATGCCGCTCTCAGAAATGACCGTCCCGAAGCGCTGATTGGCCAGCACGTTCGCCCACGGTGCAGGCGTGGGTTTTCCGCGCGTGACGGTGATGACGTATTCGCGACCGTCCGGCGAAAAACCGCCGAGACCATTGTCGAAAAGCAGGTCGGTCTGTACGCTCGACAATGGTCGCTTGGGTGCTGCGGTGCGTAGGTCAGGGCGGTAGATTTTCGTGGGCTTCAGCAGCGGCTGATTTAGATGTGATGTGCGCGCGTCACCCAGCGTTCGGCGATTGATCTGGTCTGCCAGCGAGCCGCGCCGGTCGGTGAGAACGACGCGGGCGACGGACTCGAACAAATTGCGATCCTCAATGGACATGTGTTCAGCAGACCGGACAAAAATCCCGCCTGGCCGATCGATGACTTGCGCCTCGATCCCGGCCGCAATCAGTCCCATGATCTGTTCCTGTAGCAGTTGCCGGTAACCACCGCGATCCTCATTCCAGATCACCAGATCTACAACCAATCCCTTGAGGCGCCAGTACGCGTGGGCCTTCACCAGTTGCCGCACCAGCTCGATGTTTTGCGGGTCGCTGATCTGCAGCAGCACGATAGGCAAATCACCGGAAATTGCGTAGCCCCACAGGCCCGATTGGGTGCGGCGGTTTTTTATCAATACGCTGGCATCGGCGCGCAGCAGGCTGTTGGCGTAAACCACCGAGTTCGCCAGACGCGTATATAGCTGCGCCTCGGCTTCAGTGGCATTGATTTGCCGTAGCACCACCTGGCAATGCGTCCAGGACAGTTCAAACACACGTTCAGCCAACCGCCTGTCCTGATATTTTTCGATCAGCGTCAGCGCCTCGTCACGGGTTTCGCCAACGCCTGTCACGATATCGACGGTGACGGTTTGGCGGGGTTCGAGAGTGATCCGGCATCGAATGGCGACAATCGGATCAAGCACCGATCCCTGGCTGCCCGAAAGAGGAGACGTCGCCGTCAGCGCGATCGGTACGGAGACATCGCGCCCGCGTCCGACAAACTGTGATCGGTCGGTCTCGTAAGACGAGTCGCTGACCGTTGCGCCGTGTACGGCCATCAGATGAAACAGCCACGGTGACCGTTCGCTCTGCGAACGCGGTCGTCTGGTGCAGAGAATCGCCTGACGCGACGTGACAATTTCGGTTTGTACGAAAAGATTGCTGAAGGCCGGGTGCAAGGCATCGGCATCGGCGTTGGCGAGCACCACTTCTGCGTAGCTGGTTACTTCGATGGTTCGTCGTGTTCGGGCGCGGTTAAAGATACATACACGGCGCAATTCGATCGCATCCTCGGGCGAGGCGACAATTTCGGTGTAGGTGTCGTAGTCAAGGTCGCGACGGCGGAATTCGGCGCGGCCTTCAGAGAAAATGGCTTCGTAATTTTCTGCTACTTTGAGCGTTGGCTGATGGGTATTAGACCAAAACGCCCCGGTGGCTTCGTCGCGGATATAGCAGAACATCCCCCAGTTGTCGGCGGTCGAATCTTCCCGCCAGCGGGTAACCGCAAGGTCACGCCAACGGCTGTAGCCGCCACCGGCGTTAGTTACCATCACGCGGTAATGATTATTGGAGAGCAACTGTACTTCGGGTGCACTGGTGTGCCCACTACCGATGAGGCGTACCGGCATTTGCCGGTCGTTTGACAGGGCCGTGAACGAGGCGAATCTCACCGTGTGCAATTGCGAGGCGCCAACTTTTGGCACCCGCTCCTGGAGCAGCAACACAGTTGCCTGAAACATCGGGTCTGACATGAAACGCTTCTGCATCGGCTGGTCCAGCAGCAGATACGCGAGCGACAGAAATACCATACCCTGGTGATGCGCCATGAATGAACGGATCACGACGCCGTTCTGGCCGCGTGGCAGTCGCGCTGGCGTGTAGTCGATGGCTTCGTAGAAACCGTATTTGCCGGCTAAGCCGTTGTCGGCGAGCTGTTGCAAATTGGCGCAGGCCCTCTCGGGTGCGACCATCAGCGCCAGCGCAGACGCATACGGCGTGACCACTAGATCGTCGGCCAATCCGCGCTTGAGTCCGAGGCCGGGCACACCGAACGCTCGATACTGGTAGTTTAGCGCCGCGTCGACCGTGTTATAGCCGGACTCGGAAATGCCCCAGGGCACACCGCGCTGCGCGCCGTAGACGATCTGTCGCTCGACAGCGGCGTGGTTGGTACGGTCAAGCAACGTGTTTTCGAATGTGGGCATCACCAGCATGGGCATCAGGTACTCAAACATCGAGCCACTCCAGGAAAGCAATGCAGGCTCGCCACCGGTCGCGGTGAGCAGGCGTCCCAGTGCGAACCAGCTTTCTTGCGGCACCTTTCCCTGCGCGATGGCGACAAAGCTTCCCAGCCTTGCTTCAGATGCGAGCATGTCGTAGTAACTCGAATCCGCCCGATGCTCGCTGACGCTGTAGCCGATGGTGAACAGATGCCGCGCACGGTCATACAGAAACCCGGTTTCCATGCTCGTCAGGTGACCGATCAGCGTCGAAAACTGATCAATATCGCTGATGCGTTCCCGCGCAACGCGACTTGCCTCGGTACAGTCCCGTCTCAGTGTGAGCATGAATTTGCGCTCATCTTCGGTCGCGTCGGGTTCCAGTTGTTGCTCAAGTGCCGACAGCCACGACGGGTCATTGTGCGCGATCGCGCGCAGCGTGGGCACTTCGATCACGTCGAGCATGCTTTGAAGTCTGCTGCCTGCGCCAGCCACCGCACTCCACGGCACGAACAAGGTCAATTCGGCTAGCGACAACTGGCACTGCGAAATCAGCAACCCGGCCCAGCGGCGCGCCTCTGTCATCGGCAACGCATCGTGCACCGCCTCAAGCCCGGCCGCGAGCATTTCGGCCGACTGCAGGAATTTCGTTAGATAACGGTGGGTGGCTGCAAGCGACACTGGCGGGACGAAGGCTACGAAAGTGAGCTGCTCATTGAGCTGATCCAGAAATATTTGCGCGGCTGGCGGCGGATCGGGCAGGTCATCCTTGAGCACGCTTAGCGTGCTGGACAAACCCGCGAACAGTCGCGGCGATAGAAGTTTGTTTTCCGGTAGCGCCAGCAGCCCGGCCCGTAACGTCAGCAGGTGGCCGACCAGATTGCCGCTGTCGACCGAGGAAATGTACAGCGGCAACAACGGCTGCATGGACTGCGTGTCATACCAGTTGTAAAAGTGGCCGCGGTGCCTCGTCAGGCTGGCCATTGCGGTCAAGGTATTGGCGGTGCGCTCGATGAGGTTGCCGGCTGGAATGTAGCCGAAATCGTACGCCGCCAGATTAGCCAGCAACGCCAGCCCCATATTGGTTGGCGACGTGCGATGCGCAATGACGTCCACCGGGTATTCCTGATAGTTGTCCGGCGGCAGCCAGTGATCATCGGGTCCAACGAAGGTTTCGAAGAATCCCCAGGTCTTGCGCGCATTTTTGTGCAGGAATGCGAGCTGGTCGGCGCTGAGTGTGCTGGCTCGCCGTTCGCGCGGCAGGCTTAGCCACCAGGCGAGTGCTGGTGCTGCCACCCACAAGAGAAGTATCGGCATCGCCGCCAGCAACGACGTCGGTGCCGCAATGAGCAAACAAGCTGCCGTCGCGATGGCGATGACCGGCGCGACCCACATGGTCCTGTAGCTAGCCCACAAGTTGTTTGCGCCAGAGTTCGCCGCGCTGGCTGAAGGCGTCCACTCCAGCAATCGCTTGTGAGTGACAAATATTCGCCAGTTGGTACGAATGATTGCGTCCAGGCTATAGGCGGCTTCAAAGGGCAGACAGGCAAGCGTGAACATCGCCTGCGCAAGTTGGCTGCCGATCGGTGTCATCGCCTGCAGCAGATACTGATGGATTGATACGTCTTCACGTTTTTGCATCAGCTCCACAATCACCGAGACCAGGATCGGCATCACGAAGATGCCGATCACTGCGGTCGTCCATAGCCATGCCGGGCTCAGTTGGGTCCAACCAAACATCAACAGAAGCAGCGTGGCCGCCGGTACCAGACTGCGACGCAGATTGTCGAAAATTTTCCATTGTGACAACGCGGACAACGGATTTTTTCGGCTGGCATCCTCCACGCCATTGGTGGGTACGCGCCCTAACAGCCACGAGGCAATTTGCCAATCGCCGCGTATCCAGCGATGGCGGCGACTCACATCGGCGCTATAGCGCGATGGATATTCCTCGTATAACTGCACATCGCTCAATAGCGCCGAGCGCACGTAGCAGCCTTCCAGCAGATCGTGACTGAGGACGCGATTTTCCGGAAAGCGCCCTTTCAACGCCCGTTCAAAAGCATCGACGTCGTAAATGCCTTTACCGACAAATGAACCTTCGCCGAATAGATCCTGATACACGTCAGAGATGGCCCGGGTATAAGGATCGATGCCAGGCTCACTGCCAAACAAGCGGGCGTAGCGCGACTGCTCAGTTGACGGCATGCTCACCGCGACGCGCGGTTGCAAGATGCCGTAGCCACGCTTGACGCAGCCGGTGGTCAGGTCAAATTCGGCGCGGTTAAGCGGGTGTGCCATGGCACTTGCGAACTGCCGCGCCGAGTCTCGCGGCAACTGCGTATCGGAATCCAGCGTGATGACATATTTCACGCCAGCCAGCACCGAGATATCGCCGACAATCCGCGAAAAGCAACCGGTGTCGCCGCCGCGCAACAGTGCGTTCAAGTCTGCGAGCTTGCCGCGCTTGCGCTCATAACCCATCCAGGTGGCTTCACCGGCATTCCAGCGGCGCGGTCGGTGAAACAGAAAGAAATGGTCGTGACCGGCATTGCTGTACTTTTCGTTGAGCGCCGAAATGCCCTCGTCTACCAGCGCTACGAGTTCCTCATCCGCAGGCAGTACTTCCGTGGTTGCATCGCGAAAATCGGTGAGCAACGCGAAGTGCAAATTGTCATTGCGATTGGCCAGAAACCTGACTTCCAGCGCCTCTACCAGTTCCTCGATGGTGACGCGACTGGTGATCATGGTCGGCACCACGACCAGGGTCCGCGATTCGGCGGGAATGCCTTTGGAATAATCCATGCGCGGCAACAGATCCGGGGACACCAGCAACGTCACCAGCCGGTTGACCAGCGTCATGGCCAATTGGCTGGTCGCCAGCAGCAACAATATGGCCATCGCGATGAACATCCAGCTCACGGTGGTGACCCAGTTGACACGGACCAGGACGCCCGCACTCAGCAGCAACGTGAACAGCACAATACTTCCCAGGTACGGCGAGATCGGCATCGCGCCGCGCGATCTTATCAGGCGATCACGCAGCAACTTGCGGTATTCCACCGCGTGCTCCAACAGTGGCAAGCCCTCATCGATCAGGTAGAAGCCAACGTGCGCATGGCGAGTTTCGGCTTGGCTGATAGCCGCGCTTTCGCGTGCAAGACGGATCGCGGTCTGAGCGACCTCCAGCTCGGAGTGAGGACTACGTGTGGCGATTCGTTCTACGGCATGGCGGTAACGATCACGCGTCGCGAAATCCATATTTGCGTAGGTGCTCTGCGGGTCGCTGCGCAGCGTCTCTTCAACCAGACTCATCGCCTCGACAAATTCGCGCCAGTCCATCGCGCTCAGGAAGCGCAGGCTTGCAATGCTGTTGCTGATGGAAACCTGGGCCGAAGCCTGTTTTTGGGTTTCCGCATGTACTAGCTGCTCGATGGTCTGTTGTGACTCCGACAGCAGCCGTTCAATCCAGGTAAGCGGCAACGCCAGCGCTGCTCCCTGACCTTGTAGCTTGCGGACAAATTCGGCGACAAACGCTGTCGTCATCGGCGGATTGGATCGCGCCATGTCGGCAATCACCAGCACCAGATTCTTCGGATCTTTCTCTGCAATCTCGGTCATCCGCCCGGCCCAGCTGTCGGCCAGGTTGCGGTCATTCATGCCGTCGGAAATTCGAACCGCAACCCGACGCAGATTTTCGATCAGCGCCAGACGCAGCATGATGGGAATAGCCCATAGCTCACCCAGCTTGAGGCTGCTTACGGTCTGATACGCAGACACGAAGCGCCCCAGATTTTCCGGGTCGACCTGGCCGTCGCCGTGCGATATTGTCTGCAGCGCGATGTCGTACACACGCGGCAGGCCGGCCGAATCACCTCGCGCCAGCCTTGGCAGTTCGCGACTGTAGCCTTTCGGCAGATGCCGCTTGGCGGTGCGAATCTGTTCTTCGATCAGGTAGAAATTGTCAAGCAGCCATTCGCCTGCGGGCGTGATCCGTTGGCTGTCTGTTGCGGCAGCGGTGAGTTGATTGCAGGCGCCAATCAGGACGCTCTCGTTAGCCGCCAGCCGCGCGAGCAGTTGATCCGGCCCGCGCGTTGGCATTATCCGATGCGCATCAGCGAGTGCCTTTGCGTGCTGCTCCATCTGGCCGGCGCTGAGTAGCGCGGAACGCAGCGGCTGTTCGTCGGTCGACGCCCGTTTGCCCTGCGCCAATCCGCTGAGCACGGCCTTCCAATAAAGGAACTCGCGGAGAATGATGGTCCTGATCATGTGAGAAAACGCGATCTGCCCTTCCTATTGATTGGGAACGATGATGGCTTTATTCATCGCTCCGCATTTCCCACCCTCTGCATTGCGAAGGGCCGGGAGTTTGGTGGCCGAGGAGCACACTCCGCGCCCACCAAAAGGTATTTCGATGCAGCGGAATGCGTGTACTGCAAGTAAGGGAATCGGCTAAATGCTACTTCGTGCGGGTTCAATAATAGTTGGTGAAATGTTTGCCGGCATCGCCGTCGTTTGCGGACGGTACCTCACGCAAGTGGCTGCCCGGTTCCGGGACCAACCGCTTCGTGGAGTCGGCGTCGAAGCGGCTCGGCACAACTGGAAACCCGGTCCGTATATTGCCGGTGAGCGCGGTAAAGCGCGGCATCGGGCTGCTGCGCAGTGCCGTCGGCTAGCTGCTGCCTTGGTCGCACGGACCCGGCCGGATCCGCAGGGCGGACGGCGTCGCCCGCCATTGGCGCCGGTTGTGCCGCAGCCGCGGCCAACACCACTAGGCACGCGAGCACTGGCAAAGCGATTTGCACGATGACTGGCCTGCGTGACACGGTTTGGCGATGATCGACTGCCTAGCGCAGGTGAAGACTGCCGGCGCCCAGCAATCCCACCAAACCAATGATGATTAAGTACAACGCGACGATGTAGTTCAGCAACTTTGGCATGACCAATATGAGAATGCCGGCAAGGAGGGCAAGCAACGGACCGATGCTCAAGTTTAGATTCATTTGTAACTCCTGGTTGGGTTGAAGGTGGCAGCACATGGCGTTGATCAGCGTCGTTCTATGCGGTCACACGATTAGTCTGCAAAAAAATTGGTGCAACTTATGAGACTAGCCAAGCGGTGCGATTGAGTCAGTGCGGTAGCATACATAGCGCTGATTTTGGCGACTCGGATGGCAGCAGCGATTCGGCCCCGTCCGCAGCGCCGCCACTCCCACTAGCCCGCCTGCTGCCGCAAGTTTTCCTTACGTTTCATGTCCAGATATTGGCTTTGATCCATTTCGTGTAGTTGTCGAGGGTATTGTTCGACAGCCAGAAACCAGTCTTTGATGCGCTTTTCAAATTGCGCTGAGGGCTTTAGCGACAACGCACCGAGATAGGATTCGACGGCCAAGTGATAGCGCATGGTGTTGCGCTCCACCAGCCCACGCATGCCATCGACGTATTCGGGTTGCCCGTCCTTGTCGACGCCCGTCACCGTAAAGCCAACTTTGTCGCGACCGATGGTATTGAAATACGCGAGCATGGCCAGATTGCCGGTCATGCCAAAGCCGTAGGCATAGGATAAATGCACGAAAGTCTGACCGTTCTCCAGCGGCGTTGCTTCCAGCGTGATGCGATAGTCGTGAGTGCCGAGCGGTCCCTCGTCTGCCCGCAACAGCACGCGCATGTAGTCGGGCTGACGGTTGGCGAGTTTCCAGGCAAAAGTCAGGCGGAATGAGTCGGCAAGTGGCTGGTCGAATTTCTTGCCGACATTCATGATCAACTCTGTGCCGCCCGCAGTCTGCGCGGTTTTGCAATATTTGGTATTGAGGTGCAGGATCAGAATGTCGCACCAGCTTTGCGACCCAGCCAGCGCCTCACCGACGATGGAAAATGCATGCGGTACGACCGCATAGACGTCGCCTTTTACGTCTCTGGAGGTCTGGGTAGATTCGAGCACCAGCGGACGTTGAAATATATTGTTGGCGAGCCGATCATGAAGGTCTTCGTGCCGGACGCGAAGTGCCGAAGCCGAGCCGGCATCGTATGCATTGATGGTCGACGGCGCGGCTTCTGCGAGGGTGACTCCCGTCAACACCCATAAGACCAGCCCCGCGAACATCAGTAGCACACTGGTGAATACGGGGTCGCGTTGTTTGTTCATTGGAAGTCTTCCAGATTCATAGCCAATAGACCCACATGCGTGCCGCCTGCTCCTTGATTCGCTGTGCAAGCGGTCGGGATCCCCAAGCTTCGACAGTGATGCGATTTGAAGCAACCAGATCTTTTTCGAACATGGTATTCATCTGCGCGCCGAATTCCGGACTGAGGACAATGGCATTGATCTCGTCGTTGTGGAGAAAGCTTCGCCAGTCGAGATTGGTTGACCCGATCGTCGACCACACGCCATCGATCAGCGCGGTTTTTGCGTGCAGCAAGGCATCAGTGCGTTCATATATCTCGATACCCGCGCTCAGCAGTTCACCGTAGTAGGAGCGCCCGGCATTGAAAATCAATCCAGAGTCAGTCTTGCTTGGCAAAATAATCTTGACGTCG
Source organism: Betaproteobacteria bacterium (assembly GCA_039932875.1). GTDB lineage: Bacteria > Pseudomonadota > Gammaproteobacteria > Burkholderiales > Usitatibacteraceae > UKL13-2. The sequence continues at coordinate 12,073 of JBDTPE010000022.1, forward strand.
ACGCTGCGTTTGACCGCTTCTTTAAGTGCGTTCATGAGGGTTTCGTCGGGCGCAAAATAGGCGTTGGTGAGATAGATCGATGTTTCTGCACTATTGATGGCCGAGACTAGCGTGTTGTATATCTGGCCACCGCCTTCGTCGGATGAGCTGCCAATGGCACGAACGACTTCTCTGCCCTTTTGCACTGGATCGGGAAAGTATTTCCTGTCCGGAAGCGGTTCGCCTTTCTGTTTTTTCCAGGTTTCCAGAAACAGTTTCTGAAACTCGGCGACGACCGGGCCTTCAACAAGTAAATGCGTATCCCGCCAAGGCGTCTTGGCGGAATTTTGATCGTCGGACGAGCGCCCTAACGTCGAGCCGCTCGAATACACATTGCTGATATTCACGCCGCCGAGAAACGCACTCTTACCATCGACGATTAACAGCTTTCGATGGTCGCGTTGATTTATCTGCCAGCCTTTCTTCAAATCCATAGGATTGACCGGATTGAATTCGACGACCTTGATACCGGCATCCGTTAGCCGCTTGAAAAACTCACGGGGCGTGCGCAATGACCCGACGCTGTCGTAGAGCAAGGCGACGGTGACACCGCGCTGCTGTTGGGCAATCAACGCGTCGGAAAATTTCTTGCCAATTTCATCGTCTTCGATGATGTAGGTTTCCAGATTGATGCTGTCTTTGGCCGCGGCGATGGCCTTGAACATTGCGGCGTATGTCGCTTCTCCATCCTGCAGCAATGTTGTGCGATTGCTCACCACCAGAGGGTTGCCCGCGATCGCCTCCTCAAGCGCGAGATGACGCTCAAAGATGCCGGTTTCTTCGCTGCCCCGGTTGAGCCTGGCAAGGATCGCCTTGCTCTGAGCGTTCGACAGCGGACCGCGCGCGCCCACCATTTTTACCGGCGCTACCGGTCCCGAGACGGTGTTGACGTTCACTTGTGGCAGCGCGGCGCAGCCTGTCAGGCCGACCAGAAAGATCGACATGGTGGTGATCATGACGTTTAGCCACTTGGAACGTGTGGACTGCGTGCAGCCTATGGTGGGCACGACTTTCTCCCTGACGCGATTTAACTTGATTGGAAAGATTAAGGCCGCCGCCGCCCCTTTGTTAGCAGCCAAAGCCGACAAAAGGAGTCGGACGGCTCCTACAAATCGTGATCTGGGCGAGACCAAGGAGTTGGCCAGTGCTTCGTCAGTTTTTGGTATTGACACGATCATAGACGCGATGCATGGGTAGCCACTGCCTGCGCGCTAGAATCTCGCTCATGACCGCCGACACCAACAAATCCGCCAAACCCAAATTGCCCGCCACGTTGCGCGCCAAATACGTGCGTAAGCACTACGCCCGATTCATCGATGAAGTGGAAGCCGCCGCCATGGCCAACCAAGCCCGCCCGCTAGACCGCAACGCCGCCGTAAGCCTGCGTGAAATCACCAAAGACACCGCACGCGCGATCATGTTTCTGGATATCACCGTTGAACAGGAAAAGCTGGTGGCGCCCAATGCAGTCTCGATTGCGCAAGCGCACTTCGCACCTGAGGCCTGGATGCGCGCGATCTACGCTGATGAAACGCCAGTGGGATTTGCGATGCTCGAAGACTGGACGCAAGTGGATCTTGCCCAATTGCCTGAAGGCGAGCGCGAGCCACACCTGCACAACGGCCATCCATATGTGTACCTGTGGCGATTCATGATTGACGCGCGCTACCAGAGCATGGGGTTTGGCAACGCGGCGCTCAAGCTCCTCATGGCCCAGGCCGCCACACGACCGGGTGTCGCGACCATGTTGCTGTCGTTTGTGCC
>JBDTPE010000023.1:0-13629 GCA_039932875.1 Betaproteobacteria bacterium
AGATATCACCATGTTTTCGCGGCAGCTTGCAACGATGATGAAAGCGGGCGTGCCACTGCTGCAATCATTCGACATTGTCGCAAAAGGCCATAGCAATCCGTCTGTCACGCGCTTGCTACTGGACATCAAGACGGAGGTGGAAACTGGGAGCAGCCTTGCACAGGCGTTTCGGAAGTATCCCCTATACTTCGACAGCTTGTTTTGCAACCTCGTCGCCGCGGGTGAACAGGCTGGTATTCTCGACACACTTCTGGACCGCCTCGCAACCTACAAAGAAAAGATTCTCGCGATCAAAGGCAAAATCAAGAAGGCCTTGGCCTACCCGATCGCTATTCTGGTCGTCGCGTTCGTTGTGACGGCTGTCATTATGATTTTTGTGATCCCCCAGTTCGAAAATATGTTCAAGAACTTTGGTGCGGATCTCCCTGCCCCGACCGTGGTTGTCATGAATATGTCGAAGTTTTTTGTTTCCTATTGGTATTTAATTTTCGGTGGTATTGGCGGCGGCACGTGGTTCTTTTTCAATACCTGGCAGCGCTCGGAGAAGATGCAGTTTTTTATGGACAGGCTGATGTTGAAGATACCTGTTTTCGGCGATCTGGTCAGGAAAGCGACAGTCGCGCGCTGGACGCGCACTCTTTCGACCATGTTTGCCGCTGGTGTTCCACTTGTGGAAGCGCTTGATTCAGTGGCAGGTGCTGCTGGTAACAGGGTTTATTACAATGCGACCAAGAAAATCCAGCAGGAAGTCAGCACCGGGTCCAGTCTGACGGTGTCTATGCAAAACAGCGGCGTGTTCCCGAACATGGTGTTGCAAATGTGTGCGATCGGCGAGGAGTCTGGATCGCTGGACGGCATGCTTTCAAAGGTTGCAGATTTCTTTGAAGCGGAGGTCGATGATGCAGTTGATGCATTGGCCAGTCTGATGGAGCCGATGATTATGGCTGTGCTGGGTGTTGTTATCGGTGGCCTCGTGATTGCGATGTACTTGCCGATTTTCAAAATGGGCCAGGCGGTTTAGACAACAGTCCGTCTGCTCGCGTCTTCAAAAGGAATAAATGGGTTTGCTCGACACGTTTCGCGCGGTGCCGTGGTTTTTTATGGGTACTGCGGTTACGTTGGGTCTGCTGGTGGGCAGCTTCCTGAACGTTGTCATCCATCGCTTGCCCATCATGCTCGAACGGGACTGGAAGGCGCAGTGTCTCGAGTATCTTGGTGACAAGATTACCGTCAAGCAGCCGGAACCAAGCAGCAATTTTGGCAAATACAACCTGGTCGTACCGCGGTCTGCATGTCCTGGGTGCGGCAGCCCAATCACGGCGCTACAGAATATTCCGATATTGAGCTACGCAGTACTTGGCGGTAAGTGCGCGACCTGCAAAGCGCCGATTAGCCTTCGCTACCCTTTGGTCGAAGCATTGACTGGCCTGTTGACCGGTTTCCTCGCATGGCACTACGGGGTCACCTGGATCATGGTATTCGCAGTCGCCTATTTATGGGCGCTTATTGCGCTGACGTTCATTGACGCAGACACGACGTTGCTTCCAGACGACATCACCTTGCCGCTCTTGTGGCTTGGCTTGCTGGTAAATACTGGTACCGTCTTCACTGATATTGGCTCGGCGACAATGGGGGCAGCGGCGGGCTATGTCATCTTGTGGTCAGTATATTGGGCATTCAAACTAATCAGCGGCAAAGAAGGAATGGGCTACGGCGATTTCAAACTGCTTGCAGCCATTGGCGCGTGGCTGGGCTGGCAAATGTTGCCGCTGGTCATTCTGCTGTCCGCCGCCGTTGGTACTGTCGTCGGAATTGCTGGAATCATTCTGCAGGGCCGCGACAAAGGCGCTAAGCTGCCTTTCGGGCCATATTTGGCGGCTGCGGGGTTCATTGCAATGGTCTGGGGCCAACCATTGAACGCCTGGTATTTGGGCCGCATGCCTGGTTGAGGTGATGCTGGAAGAACCATTTATCGTTGGTCTCACTGGGGGGATCGGCAGCGGAAAATCCACAGTCGCCAGTCTGTTTGCTGCGTTCGGTGCATCAATCGTTGACACCGACGCGATCTCGCATGCGCTGACAATGCGTCACGGGCGCGCGATAAAAGTGATTCGTCAGTTAATGGGGGAGGACCTAATCGCTCCAGATGGCTCACTGGATCGTCGTGCAGCGCGGCAGCTCGTCTTCGCCGATAACGTTGCAAGACAGCAATTGGAGTCCATACTTCACCCGCTTATACGCGAGGAAGTCGAAGCCGCGCTCCGTACGCCAACGGTGAAGAGGGCGCCGTATACTTTACTGGTCGTGCCATTGCTATTTGAGACGTCTGCATATCGCGAACGTGCGCGTCAAACGTTATTGATTGACTGCAGTGTGCGCACGCAATTGGAACGCGTGCAAAATCGTTCGGGGCTGGGGCTTGATGAAGCCATGCGAATTGTCGCTGCACAGCTGCCGCGGGCCATCAAGCTTCAATTGACTGACGACGTCATCTGCAACGACGGCGGCCTGGAGTCACTGACACTGCAAACTGAGCGCGTCCACAACGGTTACATGAAGCTGGTCACGACAGTGGAATAGGTAACATGCGCCACGCTGAAATTTGTAAACTTGAGTCGAATCCGTCACAATTCGGGCCACCGCCATCGGCAAGCCAGTGATCACATACGAATATCCGCTCAATGAACGTATCCGTACGCTACTGCGTCTGGAGGATTTGTTCGACCGCCTGGATTTTTTTATCGCGCAAGACTCCCCGTTAGATCATCAAGCAGCGTTAACCAGCATTTTCGAAATTCTTGAAGTAGCGTCCCGCGGGGATCTCAAGTCGGACCTGCTTCAGGAGCTTGATCGCCAACGGTTGTTTCTCGAAGCGTTGCGCGGCAATCCGGCGATATCTGAGGAACGACTTAATGGCGTAGTTGTGGAAATCGAATCTGCATTTGCCGATTTGCTCGCCTCCGCCGGTAAGACCGGATTTCATCTAAGGGAAAATGAATGGCTGATGGCGATCAAACAACGGGCGGCGATTCCTGGCGGTATCTGCGAGTTTGACTTGCCGTCGTACCACCATTGGCTGCACAAAGATCATGGCGTGCGCCGGTCAGATTTAGAGTCATGGTGCTTTCCGCTTAATCCGGTTGCAGCGGCATTGCGCATCGTTTTGCGGGTGCTGCGTGAGAGCGGCAAGTCTTCTGCGCTGATTGCCTACCGAGGCGTTTTTCAGCAGACGCCGATGGAGAGGGCGGCACACATGTTGCGTCTCACACTCAGCCGCGATCTGGCATGTGTGCCAGAGATTAGTGCCAACAAATATGCGCTAAACATCCGGTTCATTTTGCCCGGTAGCGTCCAGCGAACCAAGGTTCACGAGGCCGATATCGAATTCGAGCTGACGTACTGCAACCTATGAATTTTAAACTAGTGCGCTGCCCGCAGTGTGGCAAGTCGGTTGAATATCGACCGGAAAACGTGGCACGACCGTTTTGCAGTCCGCGGTGCAAGCTGCTGGATCTCGGCGCATGGGCGGAAGAAAAATACGCAATCGCAGCAAACGCTGGCAGCAATGATTTGGCTGAATTGACGGTCGACGATTGTGCTTCAGAACTAGCGTCAAATACGGGACCCGCTTCATAATTGCGTTGGCACTACGAAAAGTGGCAACACCTGAATTCCTTGGCGATGAAATGGTTTTCTTGCCACAGGGAGTCGCGCTGCGATAAAATCCGGAACTGTCGCGCGATCTTTTGTTTAATGTAGCTTCCCGGGAATCCTATTTGAAACCAAGGGCGATCAAGACCGTTGATAAAGCATGTTTTTTTGTTGAGATGCGGCCCAACAGGTCTTTGTCGCCGAGCGGACGGTTTTACTGTTTTTTGATCATCACGAGTACTACAACCTTGTTCGCATGTATTGCGACTGCCGTCGGGGCCTGGATGGTTCTACCGTTTGCCGGACTCGAAATTCTCTTTCTTTGGTTTGCTTTCCGAATTATTGGTCGACACGATAGTGATTACGAACGGGTGCGAGTAGAAGATCGGGAGTTTTGGTGGACTCGTTGCGAAGGCGGGCGAGTCGAGAACCTTTCTGGCAATGCCGAATGGGCGCATGTATTGCCAGTGGCGCGCAATGGCAGGTTGGAGATTGGTTTGCGGTACATGGGCAAAACAGTTTTTGTTGGAAAGATGATTTCAGACGCGCAGCGTATATCGCTTTGTCGCAGTCTGGTGCGCGTGTTGAAATAGGAGTGGCATCGTGGGGAGGACCCGGGGCGCCGCAGTTTTTTGATATACCGGATGAGTACTTAGCATGCAAAAAATGACGCACTACTTCAGGCGCTGCGCTTTGATCGGGGCCAACATCGGCAAGGTAGTGTTCTTGAGCCTGATCAGTTTGCCCGTGTTAGCGAGCTATGACGTCAACATTCCCCAACCTGCCTCGCCGATTGCGGAGCAGATTTATGGGCTGCACATGTACATTCTTTGGGTCTGCGCCACGATTTTTGTGGTTGTTTTCGGATTCATGTTTTACTCCATCTTTAAGTTTCGTCATTCCAAAGGTGCCAAGCCAGACGTGAATTTTCACGAAAGCACCTTGATAGAAATTATCTGGACAATCATTCCATTCATCATTTTGATCGCGATGGCAGTCCCAGCGACCAAAACCATTCTTGATATGAAGGACACGTCAAGTCCTGACATGACCATCAAAGTTACCGGGTTCCAGTGGGGCTGGCGTTACGATTACAGCGCCGAGGACTTTGGGTTCTATTCGAATTTGATAACACCATGGAATCAAATTGGACAACCTGGCACGGCGCCCACCGAGAAAAAGGGCCCTGACTATTTGCTGGAAGTAGACAATCCGCTGGTGGTGCCCGTCGGCAAGCGCATACGATTGCTCATTACGTCGAACGATGTCATTCACGGTTGGTACGTTCCGCAGCTTGGCATTAACCAGTACGGTATTCCGGGATTTATCAAGGATGTCTGGTTCAAGGCTGATATGGTTGGTACGTTTAAAGGGCAGTGCAGCCAAATTTGTGGCAAGTTGCATGGCTATATGCCAATTACGGTGATTGTGAAGTCAGACGCCGAATACGCCGACTGGGTCGAGAAATCCAAGGCGAAATGGAGTACGAAGGCGCCAGCCGCCGCAGCGGTTGCCTCCGCACCAGCTGAGGACGACAACAAGACGTTCACCATGGCGGAAGCCAAGGAAAAGGGTGAAAAGGTCTATAGCGCCAACTGCGTAGCCTGTCATCAGGCCACAGGCAAGGGAATGCCCCCCGCATTCCCGTCATTGGCCGGATCAAAAGTCGTCCTTGGCGTCAGTGAGCAACAGATTGGTGTAGTTCTCAATGGCAGGCCCGGCACGGCGATGCAGTCATTTGCGCGCCTGTCGAATAGTGAAATTGCGTCGGTAATCACGTACACAAAAAATTCGTTCGGCAATAGTGTCGGCAAGGTTATCCAGCCTGCTGATATCAAGGCGGCCAGAAAGTAATGCGAGCAGTCAAGAATGACTGCACTTGCATCAAACTGAAAATAGTCGAACAGCAATTAATTAGCAGCACGTATTGACGAATCAGGAGTTTCAAATGGCAACAACTACCGCTCACGACCACGCTCACGACCACGACCACGCTCACGATCACTCGCACGACCATGCGCCGGGCGGACTGATGCGCTATCTGACAACCACAAATCACAAAGACATCGGAACTATGTACCTGTGGTTTGCATTCACCATGTTTTTCGTTGGTGGTGCCATGGCTCTCGGCATTCGTGCGGAACTCTTCCAACCCGGTCTTCAGTATTTTCAGCCGGAGTTCTTCAATTCGTTGACGACGGTACACGCGCTGGTCATGATTTTTGGCGCCGTGATGCCAGCCTTCGTGGGTTTCGCCAACTGGTTGATCCCGATGCAGATTGGTGCTGCGGATATGGCGTTCCCGCGGATGAATAACTGGAGCTTCTGGATAATGATTCCGGCGGCAATCCTGCTGATGTCAACGTTCTTTGTACCAGGTGGAGCGGCTGCATCCGGTTGGACGTTGTATCCACCGCTGGTTATTCAAGGCGGCATTGGCGTGGATATGTCGATCCTGGCTTTGCACTTGCTCGGCGCGTCTTCGATCATGGGCTCCATCAATATCATCACAACGTTGCTCAATTTGCGTGCACCAGGCATGACGCTAATGAAGATGCCGCTGTTCTGCTGGACATGGCTGATCACGGCGTATCTGCTGATTGCAACGATGCCTGTGTTGGCTGGCGCAATTACGATGTTGTTGACAGACCGTCACTTCGGTACCAGCTTTTTCAACGCGGCCGGTGGTGGTGATCCCACCATGTTTATGCATATTTTCTGGTTCTTCGGGCATCCAGAGGTATATATCCTGATCCTGCCAGCCTTTGGCATTGTTTCGTCCATCATTCCGGCTTTTGCAAGGAAGCCGCTATTTGGCTATGCCTCGATGGTTTATGCCACCGGCTCGATTGCCATCTTGTCGTTTATTGTTTGGGGCCATCACATGTTTACCGTCGGCATGCCGGCAGCGGGTCAGTTATTCTTTATGTATGCAACCATGCTGATTGCGGTGCCGACGGGGGTAAAAATATTTAACTGGATCGCGACCATGTGGCGCGGTTCGCTGACGTTCGAGACGCCCATGTTGTTTTGTATTGGCTTCTTGTGCATGTTTACCCTGGGCGGATTTTCTGGCTTGGTGCTGGCGATCGTCGCCGTAGACATAACGTTGCACAATACCTATTACGTGGTTGCACATTTCCACTATGTGCTGTTTCCCGGTGCCATTTGGGGGCTGACGGCAGCGGTGTATTTTTATCTGCCGAAATTCACCGGCAAGATGTATAACGAGACATTAGGGAAGTGGCATTTTTGGATATCTGCTATCGCGTTCAATGTCACCTTTTTCCCCCAGCACTTTTTGGGGCTAGCAGGAATGCCGCGACGCATCCCTGATTACGCGCTGCAATATGCCGAGTGGAATGCGATTTCGACAATAGGTGCTTTTGCACTTGGCTTCAGCCAATTGATCTTCCTTTATAACGTTGTTACGACGATACGCTCTGGTCAAAAAGCCAAGGACAAACAGTGGGATGGCGCCGATTCCCTCGAGTGGACACATCTTCCAAGCCCGCCGCCGTATCACACGTTTGTGATTCCGCCTGTTCTGAAATAATTAGGTGAACAATGCAAGATAAGGCTAAAGGTGACTTGCAAACTAGTCAGGCGCGCAGAAAGAAAATTACCCTGGTTATCTTGCTCGCCTGGGTCGCGCTGATATTTACGTATTCACTCCTCAAGTTTTCACGGGTAATCAGTTGAGCCAGGCCGCCGATTCCACAGCTCAGATTGAGTTGCGAGATAGCAACCGAATATTGTTTTGGAAGCTGCTGTTGATTGTGCCAGTCATGCTGGTTTTCTGCGCGTCAATGGTCCCGTTGTACCGCCAGATTTGTGACGTGCTGGGTATTACCGCGACACGGACAATTGCTCAGAATACGCAAGTAGACACGAGTCGCTTTGTAAAAGTGGAATTTGTTGCCAACCTGAACAAGAACTTTGCGTGGAAATTTGAGCCGATTGAAAAACACGTGGAGATTCATCCAGGTGCGATTGCCACCATTAATTACCGTGTGACCAATACGCTGCCTTACGCTACCACCGGACGCGCGGTACCTAGTTTTGCACCACTTGAGGCGGGAAAATTTTTCAACAAGATTGAGTGTTTTTGCTTCAGCAATCAAACGTTACAGGCAGGTGAGACCCGTGACATGCCGGTTACATTTTTTGTGGATCCACAGATGCCTAAAGATTTGGGTGCCATTGCGTTGTCATACACGTTTTTCAATGTGACCGAAGTGGGCAAGAAGCTGTAATGTGGAGCACCATTAAAGCAGTGCTCTGGGGGTTTCTAGGCATCAGAAGCAGTAAGGGTTACGCGAGTGACCAGAATAAGTTGAAAATTCAGCATGTAATCGCGGTTGGTGTGGTGTGTGCCTTGGTGTTCGTAGTGGGTTTGATTTTTCTGGTAAGAGTGCTCACGGCCAAATAATATTGTGTCATTTAGAGTTTTAAGGGAGCTTTAGCATGAGTGCAACAACTGGCGGCTATTATTTTGCCCCCCCATCAAAGTGGCCGGTGGTGGGTTCCACGGCACTGTTCTTCTTCATGAGCGGGTTAGCGTTGTGGATGAATGAAATCCAGCCGTGGGGCTACACCTCATTGGCCGTCGGCTTCTCGATACTGCTATACATGCTGTTTGGCTGGTTTGGGATTGTCATTCACGAGAGTGAATCCGGACTCTACAACAAGCAAATGGACACCTCATACCGCTGGAGCATGAGTTGGTTCATCTTTTCTGAAGTCATGTTCTTTTCCGCTTTTTTTGGCGCATTGTTTTACGCGAGAATTTTCTCGGTGCCGTGGCTAGGTGATTTCGATAACGCGCTCATCTGGCAGGGGTATGAGGCGAAATGGCCGACAATGGGACCGTATCTCGATCCCAATCCTGCATTTCAGTTTTCACAGATGAGCGCTTGGGGATTGCCGGCGATCAACACCGCCCTATTGCTCAGTTCTGGCGTGACGGTGACGTGGGCGCATCACGCATTGCTCGCTAACAATCGCAAGCAATTGATCGCTGGTCTCTTTCTCACCGTGCTCCTTGGCGTAATCTTCCTCTGCGTGCAAGCCTACGAGTACTCCCATGCGTACTCTGAACTGAATCTCAAACTTTCATCGGGCGTATTCGGCTCTACATTCTTCATGCTGACCGGTTTTCACGGTTTTCACGTGACGTTGGGTGCAATCATGTTGACGGTAATCCTGGTCCGCTGCATCAAGGGCCACTTTACGCCAGAGCACCATTTTGGATTCGAAGCCGTCGCCTGGTATTGGCACTTCGTCGACGTTGTGTGGTTGGGTCTGTTCGTATTCGTTTATTGGCTCGCATAGTTGTCAAATGTGGCGAAAAAAAGCCGCACCATGTGCGGCTTTTTTTCGCCGGCAAAGAGCGCTGACTGATTGTTGAGTTTCGAGTGAATTATTTTACTTGTGCGGTATCAAACCGAAATAGTAGCTGCCGGTCAGTATGAGAAAGATGGACACCGAAAGAGCAATTCGAAACGTCAGCGCCGTCACCATACGCTTTGAGTTGCCCTTGTCGCGATACATGAAATAAAGTGCGCTGAACAGGCTGCCGACGACAAGTAACAACATCACTACGACCAAAGTTTTCATTGCATTGCACCGCTTTCAAAATTATTGGCATTGGCGTTGTCCCATGACGATTGTAGCGCAGCACCAAAGACCCACTCCCAGTCCATAGTCTCTAATGCTGCTCAGTCCATCCAGAATCCACTTCTCGCCTGCAATGGTGCCGACCGTTGCAGCGCTTTTTGCGTTTTGCCTGATGCTCTTTCTCGGACACTGGCAACAGGGACGGGCGGCAGAAAAGCAAGCGTTACAAAATGAATTCAATGATCGAATTCTTTCGGCCCCGATTCAACTTGCTGCAAACACCAAGGACGGGGCATTGCTAAAGTACTCGATGGCGGTTGCGCATGGCGAGTGGGATTCAAGTGGACAAATCTACATCGACAACAAGTTTGACCATGACGCTGTCGGATTTCACGTTATTACTCCATTGACGCTTGCAGGAACAACTCGGCAAATTCTTGTGAATCGCGGCTGGGTGGCGCGTACTCGCACATACCCACAACCGCCGACAATTGCTGTCCCAAATGGGCCGGTAACGGTAGAGGGAATGTTGACGTTGCCGAGTGCGAAATTTCTCGAGCTCTCCAGCACTACGATTCAGGGGAACGTCTGGCAGAACCTGACTTTGGATCGCTATGCACGGGAGACCGGACGCAAAGTTGTGCCATTCTTGCTACTGCAGAAGGATGCATCCGCCCCTTTGAGGTCAGTTGCCGAACGCCCTGACGCGCGCGTGGAAAAGCATGTCGAATACATGCTGACCTGGTATAGCCTGGCGGCGACTGTGGTTGTTCTCTGGATTGGGCTCAACATCAAACTGGTGCGCGCAAAACCGCAGGCACTGCAAACAACCGATGGAAATATCACATGAGTCCTCGAACTAAACTTGCCCTGATGATGGCGTTGTTCGCGCTGCCAACGCTGGCCTCATTCATTGCGTTCTATTTGCTTCCGCCGACCAAGACAAGTAACTACGGACAGCTCATTTCACCGGTGATTAACTTGCCGCAGGTGCCGTTGACAATTGCCGATGGTGGCGATGCCACAAAAAATACGATCGAACTAGGATTGCGCGGTAAGTGGCTTCTTGTCACCCGTGATGGCGGTGTGTGCGATGAAGTTTGCGAACAAAAACTATTGGCAATGCGTCAGTCACGGTTAATCGTCGGGCGTGAGCTTGATCGGGTAGTCCGGGTTGTCCTTATTGACGATGACGAGATACCGTCAGCGTTACTCACGCAGCGTTATCAAGGCACTGTATGGGTCAAGGCCAAGTCGCTGTCGTGGTTGGCAAAGCTACCATTGCCCCCTCAGGGTACCAACAGTAACCGCGCCGCTATTTATGCGGTAGATCCAATGGGAAATATCTTCATGCGGTATGCGCTTGACGCGGATGCAAAGTTGATCGCCAAGGATCTACAGCGGGTGCTCAAAGCGTCGCAGATTGGCTAGCGTACTTGTACCAGAGGCGCGACACTAAATGAAAATGAGTGCAATTGAGCACGGCGTCATTGGCCTGATCGTTCTTGCGATCATGCTGGCAGCTTTTCTTTGGGTTGGCCGCGATAGTGTTCGTTTCCGAAAACTTGTTGCCATCACGATGATGATGACATTTTTTCTCGTAATACTTGGCGCATTTGTGCGCTTGTCCGATGCAGGACTGGGATGCCCTGATTGGCCCGGCTGCTACGGCAATCTCACGCCCCATCACTCTGCAGACACCATCCAAGCTGCCGAAACGATTCAACCGGGCGGGCCAGTATCCATGGCGAAGGCCTGGAAGGAAATGCTACACCGCTATCTGGCCATGGTCGTCGGCGCGTTAATTGCTGCAATCATGTTTGCTGCGTGGCGTAATCGAAGCGCATGGAGTCAGTCGCCGGCGCTCGCGACGATCCTCTCGCTTGCGGTAATTTTCCAGGCGGCACTTGGTGCCTGGACGGTCACCATGCTTTTGAAACCGGCTATCGTCACTTCGCACTTGCTGGGCGGCATCGCGATATTCTCGCTTCTGGTTTGGTTGTACTGGCGCCAGTTGGTGAGGAACGCGCCGGCACCTACATGGGCGACAGGTATAATCACGGGTGTGGGCTTGCGAATTTACGGTCTGGTGGCTTTGGCAGCGCTCATCATTCAAATAGTTTTAGGTGGGTGGGTCAGCACTAACTACGCAGCACTTGCTTGTGCAGACATCCCGTTTTGCAATGGTGAGATTGTGCCGGCAATGGATTTTGCCAACGCGTTTCACGTCATCCGTCCCTTGGGCGTGGGGCCAGACGGAGAGTTACTGAAACTGGAAGCCTTGCGTGCTATCCACTGGATGCATCGTTTAGGAGCAATAGTGGTCGTGTTGATTGCAGGAGGCTTTGCGCTGACGCTGTTGAAAATAGAGAACGGCAGAAAAGCAGCAAAGATGCTCTTGGCGCTAGTCGCGCTCCAAGTCTCGCTTGGAGTATCAAATGTCTGGTTTGGCTTGCCCATTGTTGTGGCGGTTGCGCACAATGGCGTAGCGGCGTTGTTATTTGCGCAGTTAATGTTAGTAAATTTGCGACTCTTCCATCATCGAAATTGAATCCTGAGATGTCACAGCAGCTAGCTACTCACGCGCAGCCTAATGTTCTGGCGCAATTTCTCGAATTGACCAAGCCTCGTGTCAATTCGCTGATCGTATTTACTGCAATTATTGGCATGATGCTCGCCTACCCGGTAGGAATCGCTTGGGACGTCGGCCTGATGTTGACAAGCACGGTCGGGATTGCGCTTGTTGCTGGTGCAGCCGCCGCGTTCAATTGCCTGGTCGAGCAGCAGATTGATAGAAAGATGGCACGTACTCGGGCGCGACCGACGGTCGCTGGATCAATCACGACTTGGCAAATACTGCTAGGTGCGGGCGTTGTCGGCGGCATCGGCCTGGTCGTCTTGTATAGATGCGTCAATCCGCTCACCATGTGGTTGACGCTGGCAACCTTTATCGGCTACGCAGTAATCTATACGGTAATTCTGAAGCCCGCTACGCCGCAGAATATCGTTATTGGCGGGGCGTCAGGTGCGATGCCGCCCGTGCTCGGGTGGGCGGCCGTTGCGGGCGTCGTTGATCCCAATGCACTACTGCTATTTCTGATCATTTTTGCGTGGACTCCCCCACACTTTTGGGCGCTGGCTCTATATCGCAAGAACGAATACGCCAAAGCTGGCGTACCAATGCTGCCAGTCACCCATGGCGACGCGTTCACCAAGTTACATTTGCTGCTATATACCGTGTTGCTGACTGCCGCGACACTTTTGCCATTCGCGGTGGGCATGTCCGGCTGGATTTACTTGTCAGTCGTCTTGGTCTTAGATGGTGTTTTCCTTTACTTTGCCGTCATGCTGATGCGTGCCTACTCGGATGCACTGGCAAGGCGAACATTTGCATTCTCGATCCTGTATTTGTCGCTGCTATTTGCGGCGTTGCTGGTCGATCATTACGCACCGTTGGTGATGCATTAATGTCGCGCCTGCTCGCGGCCACTTTTCTCACCCTGACGCTCACGCTGTGCGGCTGCGAATCAAAACCCGTTTTCAACACGCTCGACATCACCGGCATTCAGGGCTATGGCAGCGACTTCCGGTTATTCGATCACAATGGCAAGCCACGCACATTGGTGGATTTTCGCGGCAAGGCAGTGGTGATGTTCTTTGGCTACACCCATTGTCCGGACGTCTGCCCAACGACATTAGCCGAGATGAAACAAGTCATGAATATTTTGGGGAATGATGCCCAACGCGTGCAGGTGCTGTTCGTTACCGTTGATCCAGCGCGAGACAGCCCTGACTTGTTGGCAAAATATGTGCCTTCATTTTATCCAACATTTCTCGGCCTTTACGGCGACGCGGCCGCGACCGAAAAAGTGGCCAAGGATTTCAAGATCTTCTATCGCACTGCGCTTGGCAAGACTGCTGATAGCTATACGGTCGATCATTCCGCAGCGTCACTTGTCTTCGATCCACAAGGCAATCTGCGGCTGTTTATTAATTACGGAATGGGGGCGGACAAGATTGCACCCGACATCAAGAAACTACTTCAATAGAACTTTCTAGGAATTTAATTATGAGTATCGAACGATTTCATGTCGGCCCCAGGTTGTCGGAAATGGCAGTACACAATGGAACCATCTACCTGGCGGGACAAGTCGCGGACGATACCTCACAGGACATGCAAGGCCAGACACGCCAAATCCTGGCGACCATCGACAAATTGTTGGGCGAGGCTGGCAGTGACAAGACAAGAATTCTGTCGACAACAATTTACGTTACCGACATGGCCGATTTCCCGGCAATGAACGCCACATGGGATACCTGGGTCGTACCTGGGGCAACACCACCGCGCGCAACAGTTGA
>JBDTPE010000024.1:0-13410 GCA_039932875.1 Betaproteobacteria bacterium
CAAGCGCAAAACGTCTACCGCATGAAGTTGCTGGGTGCGACTGTGGTTCCGGTCGAAAGCGGCTCCCGAACACTAAAGGACGCGTTGAATGAAGCGATGCGCGATTGGGTGACCAATGTCGAAAGCACGTTCTATATCATCGGCACTGTCGCTGGTCCGCATCCGTACCCGATGATGGTTCGCGATTTCAATTCCGTAGTGGGTAAAGAATGCTTGTCGCAAATGCCCGAAATGATCGGGCGTCAACCCGACGTGGTACTTGCCTGCGTCGGCGGCGGGTCCAATGCGATGGGGATTTTTTACGATTACATCCCACATAATGGTGTACGACTGATCGGCGTAGAGGCTGGTGGAGACGGCATTGCCACCGGGCGCCACGCCGCGTCATTATCGGCAGGAACGCCGGGCATTCTGCACGGCAACCGCACTTATCTCATTCAGGATGCAAATGGCCAGATTACCGATACACATTCGGTTTCGGCCGGCCTCGACTACCCCGGTGTGGGACCGGAGCACGCATGGTTGAAGGACAGCAAGCGTGCGGAATATATCGCGATCAATGACGATGAGGCACTTGCCGCCTTTCATCGTCTATGCCGTACCGAGGGAATCATACCGGCGTTGGAATCGAGTCATGCGGTGGCGCAGGCGATCAAGTTGGCGCCACGAATGGCAAAAGACAAGGTCTTGCTGGTCAATCTATCTGGCAGGGGCGACAAGGACATGGCAACCGTGGCCGAACGCGCACAAGCCGCCACCGGGTCAACGCAATAATGCCGCCTAGATCATCCAGAATAGCCGATACGTTTGCGCGACTGGCGGGCGAAAAGCGCAAAGCGCTCATCCCCTTCGTCACTGCCGGCGATCCGTCGCCGTCCGTGACGGTGCCGCTGATGCACGCGATGGTGGATGCCGGTGTCGATATTATCGAATTGGGCGTTCCTTTTTCGGACCCGATGGCTGATGGGCCGGTAATCCAGCGATCCTCGGAACGGGCCCTTAAGTTCGGTGTTGGACTAAGCGACGTGCTGGGTTACGTAAGCGAATTCCGCACCAAAAACCAGTTGACCCCTGTTGTGTTGATGGGCTATGCAAATCCGGTCGAACGCATGGGGTTAAAGACGTTTGCCGATCAGGCTTCTGCCGCAGGCGTAGATGGTGTGCTGGTTGTGGACTATCCACCGGAAGAAAGTCAGAAGCTGGCTGAAACCATGGACGCAGTTGGCATAGACATCATCTATCTCCTCTCGCCGACATCCTCGATGCAACGCATCAAGCTGGTGTCAGATGCTGCCCGGGGATACATTTACTATGTATCACTCAAAGGTGTCACTGGGTCCGCCAGCATAGATACCAGCGAAGTAGAGTTGATGATCGCAAGGATAAAGTCGCAGACGAAATTGCCGGTCGGCGTTGGCTTCGGTATTCGCGACGGTGAAACCGCCAGGCGCATCTCTCAATTTGCCGATGCAGTGGTCATCGGTTCGCGGCTGATCCAGGAAATGGAAGCATCGACGCCGGAGACTGGCGTAGAGCGCGTGGCTGCACTTCTCGCAGATATACGCAGGACGATGGACGCATGAGCTGGTTCCGAAAATTATTGCCTCCCAAGATCAAATCCAACAACACCGCACCCAAGAAAGCGGTGCCAGAGGGTTTGTGGAGTAAGTGTCCCACGTGTCAGGCCACGCTGTATTTCACCGATCTGGAAAATAATCAGCACGTATGTCCTAAGTGTAATTACCACAATCGCATTTCGGCCAGGACTCGGCTCGATATGTTCTTCGACCCCGAGGGGCGCGCGGAAATAGGCAGTGAAATAGTGCCGATCGATAGTCTTAAATTCAAAGACAGCAAGAAATATGTGGATCGGCTGGAAGATGCTGAAAAGGCAACAGGTGAGACCGATGCTCTAGTGGTGATGCAGGGAAACGTGCTCAGCGTGCCGCTGATCGCTGCCGCGTTTGAATTCAATTTCCTCGGTGGCTCGATGGGCTCGGTGGTCGGCGAGCGATTCGCGCGCGCCGTTGAAGCCTGTGCGGATGAAAAACTGCCCTTTGTATGCTTCACGGCCTCCGGTGGGGCGCGCATGCAGGAAGGGCTGCTGTCACTCATGCAAATGGCCAAGACCACATCCTGCCTGCACCAGCTTTCAAAATCACGCTTGCCGTTCATCTCCGTATTGACCGATCCGACGATGGGCGGTGTCTCGGCGAGCTTTGCCATGCTGGGAGACGTCGTCATCGGTGAACCCGGCGCGCTCATTGGATTTGCCGGCCCACGTGTGATCGAACAAACCGTTCGCGAAACATTGCCGGATGGTTTCCAGCGCGCCGAATTCTTGCTTGCCAAGGGTGCAATTGACATGATTGTTGATCGCCGGCAAATGCGGAGAAAAATTGCCCAGCTGGTCACGCTGCTTCAGAAAGAACCCGCTCCAACGGTCGCATCTGCGTAGACACAAACTCCGCATTGGCATTGCCTTTTCAGCAGTTTTGGCGCCAGCGACCGCGACAGTGCTTGAGTTTGCAATTCACAACGGTGCAAGTACGGTGTTCAGGTGCGTGATATCGGCTGGAATCGCTTCCGGCATCGCGCCAATTTCTTGAGTTCCCATGTCGAGCGCTTTCCAGACCCGAATTTCCGCGCTCCATCGCAGTTAGCTCACGAACATGTTTTCGAGGCGATATGCTTCACCCATGAATAAATTTCTGACTCTTCTCGGCAACTTTACGTGGCTAAGGGTTCTGTTAGTCATGGTATTGACGACTATCGCAACGGCGGTCGTCAAGCCCTACTTCATGTCAGAGGTGTCCTTTTCATATCTTTGGCTGCGGCTGTTCATCGTTGGTATGTTGATGTTGAGCGCTTTCATCATCGGCAACGTGGTTCATGCGCACGTCTTCCCCAAGCGATTTTCGTTGTTGCAGATCCAATTTGTTGCGCTTGTATCTGGCGCGATGCTGGGAACCGTCATTTCGGGACTGGCAATCGGGCGAACGCTGAACGAGATGGTGACCAACGACGCAATATTCTGGGGCATGGTGATCTTTATTGCCGTCGGGGTATCGCTAGGTGTGGTGGCTGCAACAGTGCTGGTTTATCGCGAACAGGCAGCACGAGCCGCTGCCGACGCTTCACAGGCAGATGCGGAGAGGCACGAGTTGGAAAAGCAGGTGCTCGAAGCACGGCTGAGACTCATGCAGGCGCAAATAGAGCCACATTTTCTATTTAACACGTTGGCTAACGTGCAACACCTGGTTGAGGCCAATCCGCCGCTGGCAGCCAAGACGCTTGAAAGCCTGATTACCTACCTGCGCGCCGCGTTGCCGGAAATGCGCGAAGGCCGCACCACACTCGGACGCGAAGTGGACATGGCCAATGCGTATCTTGAAATTCAGCAGACGCGAATGGGCGCCCGCCTGCAGTTCCTGATCGACGTACCAACGAATTTGCGCGCCGCGACCTTTCCACCGATGATGCTATTGACGCTTGTTGAAAATGCAATTAAACACGGCATTGATCCGATGCAACAGGGTGGAGAAATTCAGGTGCGCGCGGTTTTGAACGACAGCCTACTCGATGTCAGCGTGGCCGATAGCGGACAGGGTCTGTCGCCGTCGGCAGGCGTAGGTATTGGCCTGCAAAATATCCGTGAGCGACTGCAGGCTTTATTCGGGAAGACCGCCAAACTGATACTGGAAGAGAATACGCCTCGCGGGATGGTGGCGCGAATTCAAATTAGCAATGGCCTTAGTGAACATTGACATGCACACTGCCCTGATCGCAGACGATGAACCCTTGTTGCGCGACCAACTCAAGTTGCGATTGAGAAAGCTGTGGCCGGAACTGTCGCTCGCTGGAGAGGCGGTTAACGGCGCTGAAGCGCTGGCGCTTTTTGAAGAGCTTGAACCGGATATCATTTTTCTCGACATCCACATGCCCGTCATGACCGGTCTTGAAGCTGCGCGACTCATCGGGCGCGGACGCAGCAAACGCGCGCACATCGTGTTTGTCACGGCCTATGACGAACACGCCGTTGAAGCGTTCGAGCGTGGTGCAGTCGACTACGTATTGAAGCCCTTCAACGAGGTGCGGCTGTTGGAAACCGTCACGCGCCTCAAGGAGCGCCTGGGCAACAATCGCCTCGGCCCCGAGCAGGCGGGCGATGCGGAATCGGACATCGCTGCCGTACTGCGGCAACTCAGCAATCGGATGGGACTGCCTGTGAATCAACACCTGCGCTGGATAAAGGCGAGTGTTGGCCAGACAGTTCGGCTGATTCCGATAGAGGAGGTCGTCTATTTCCAGTCCGACGAAAAGTACACGCGTGTGGCACTGGAGGATTCCGAGGTGCTGATTCGAAAACCGATCAAGGAATTGCTTGAAGAACTGGATCCCAAGCAGTTTTGGCAGATTCATCGCGCAACCATCGTCAATACGCGAGCCATTGCCGGGGTTGTTCGAGGACTACGTGATCAGTCTGATCTTAAGCTCAAGGGTCGCACCGAAGTCTTGACAGTCAGCCGAAACTTTACTTATCTCTTCAAGCAAATGTAGCGGTTGCACGATAGCCGTACAAACGCTGGATGTTGATTGCTGCAGCTGGTCGCGATACACAAGCGAAAAGGTGCAGTATGCCCCGCATGCATTAGTGCCTGCCTGAACGTACAATGAACGTGGCATGGGTTCTTTACTTTCAAATGCGGGGCAGTCTGCTTTGCCGGTCTCACAACCGGCTGGAAACCATGTTGCCGAATTTGAGACCTTGCTCAAGTACGAGGCGATTCTCAACAACGCGTCAGTCGGCATCGCCTTCACCAAGGATCGGTCTTTTCAGCATGCAAATCGCGCATTTGAAGAGCTGTTTGCGTGGCCTGCTGGCGGCCTTGTCGGCCAGTCAGGCATGTCAGTGTGGGGCTCGGCAGAGGAGTATGCCGAAGTCGGTAGCGTAGTCGGCCCGTCGCTTTCGCGTGGTGAATCGGTTGAGCTTGAACGTCGGATGAAGCGGCGCGATGGCACGCTTTTCTGGTGTCGAATTCAAGCGCGACCGGTGGATTTGACCAGCCCGATGACCGGCGGCACTATCTGGATCATCGAAGACGTTACAGAACGGCGAAATGCGGTTGAGCGTTTACGGCAATTAAACGAGGAACTCGAACAACGGGTGCTGGCCAGGACTGAAGAGCTTGCTAGTGCTATTGCGCAGCTAAAGCAGGAAGTTGATGAGCGCCTGCAGGCCGAAGAACGTGCGCGTCACCTCTCACTGCACGACGTACTTACCGGACTTCCAAATCGCCGTCTAATGCAGGATCGACTAGCGCAATCGATCACGCAGGCGCGTCGGGAGTGCTGGCAAGTCGCCGTTATGTTCGTGGATCTGGATAGATTCAAAAATGTAAACGATACGCTCGGGCACGCGGTTGGAGACGATGTATTACGCGAAATGGCCAAACGCCTGACCGGCGCCCTGCGGGAGAGTGACACTGTTTCGCGAGTTGGTGGTGACGAATTTGTGATCGTCCTTCCGCACGCTCAGGTGTGGACGGATATCGCGCCGATTGCCGCCAATTTGATAGCGCATATTAGTGAGCCGTGCCTGGTCGGTGATCGCGAGCTGCGCATTACGCCATCCATCGGCGTCAGCATATTTCCGGACGACAACGAGGATCCCGTAAAGCTATTGAGTTTCGCTGATGCCGCGATGTATCACGCCAAAGCCAATGGCCGCCGGAATGTGCAGTTCTACACAAAGACAATGAGTGCGGTAGCGCAGACCCGACTGCGCCTCGAAAATGACTTGCATCAGGCAATCAGTCAACACCAGCTGGAGCTCTACTATCAGCCACGCATCAATTTTAGGTCTGCCAGCGTCGTCGGCTACGAGGCCCTTTTGCGCTGGAATCATCCGGTCGAAGGTCTGATCGAACCAGCCATGTTTATTCCGATTGCGGAGGATGGCGGCCTCATCATTCCAATCGGTGAATGGGTCATTCGCGAAGCCTGCAGCCAGATGAAGCGATGGCGCGAAGAGAGTTTCGCTGTGGAATCCATCGCGGTGAATCTATCTGCGCGGCAGTTTCTTGATGACAAGCTACCACTGCGTGTCCAGCAAGCGCTTGACGAGTCCGGCCTCCGACCAGCGCAGCTTGAGTTAGAAATAACCGAGACTATTTTGATGGCCAATACCGAAGAGACCATGAGCATATTCGCTCAGTTGAAACGGCTCGGGGTTAAGCTTGCAATCGATGACTTTGGCACTGGTTTTTCCAGTCTCGCGTATTTGAAGCGCTTTCATGTAGACAATCTCAAAATCGATCATTCATTTGTGCGCGATATCAGTACAGACCCTGAAGATGCGGCCATCGTGCGAGCCATTGTGAATCTCGCACAAAGTCTGCAATTGCGGGTGATCGCCGAAGGTGTGGAAACCCGAGAACAGGTCGATTTTCTGGCTGAATGTGGCTGTGGAGAAGCGCAAGGCTACTATTTCGCCCGCCCGTTGCCAGCCGCTGCTGTCAAGTTGCGTGCCGATTCACAGCGTGCATGGATCTAGCATGAACGAACGCCGGTGTTCGATTTTTCGCGGTAGTAGCCGCAATGCAACACGGACGCAGCCCTTTCTCGGCATCGCAAAATGCGCCGCCATATTGCTCGCATGGACATTGTTGCTGATGCCTGGCATGGTTCAAGCGGGATTGCGCGCGCGCGATCTCGATACCCTCGCGCTCGAGCGTAAAGTTGCCGATGATCCTCGCGCTGCCATGCGCGAAGCAGAAGGCTGGCGGCGGCAGGGTATTAAGTCGGGAGACAAGCCGCAGCAACTGCGCGGAATACGCCTGTTGGTGATGGCTACGGCGCAATTGGAGGAAACGCTCGAACTCGGCAAACTGACCGAAGTAGGGCTTCCGCTTGCACGCGCATTGAACGACACACAAGCTGAGTGCGAGTTTCTCGCGGCAAAAGCCTCGGCACTGTCGACTTCAGGAAAATATGTTGATGCCGTACCAGTCTTTGACGATGCGATCAACATCGCGGAAAAGGACGGATTGATTCGCGCTGCGACCGGTGTGATGGTGTCAAAAGCCTTTGTATACGGCCTTCTTGGCCGGGACACTGATTCGTTGGACTTGTTGTTCAAGGCTCATCAGCGCTATGTGGAAATTGGTGACGACCTGAGCGCGCGCATCACGATGTCAGCGATTGGCAACGCATACACGCATGATCGGTCCAGTCGCGAGGATCTGCTAAAAGCGCTGAGCTACCATCGTCAATCGATTGCCGATGACGCCGAAAAAAATAGTCGTCATGAATTGGCGACGATTTATTTCAACATGGGTGTCGTCTATCAGCGTCTCAAGGATATTCCAAATGCCAAGATTTACGTACAAAAGAGCATAAGTCTGTTCCGCTCGCTGGGAGATCCGATTGGCGTCGCCTTTGGTGATTATCGTCTTGGCGTGCTCGCCGGCGAATCCGGCAACTGGATCGAGTCGCTTGATAGCCTCAACGCAGCCCTGCCAGAATTGATAAAGGCAGGTGATGCGACCATGATTTTTAACGTACAAGGCGCGCGCGCGAAAGCTTTTGCCAATCTCAACCGTCGACGCGAAAGCCTGGATGTGTTGGCCAAAGCTGACGCAATACGCAGCCGTATTGATTCTTCGTGGATGGAGGTTAATTACCTCACTAACGCTGGCCAGGTTTACGCCGCGCTAGGCGATTACGAAAAAGCCTTTCGCAATCAAACGCTGTTACTTGACGCGGAGCGACGCGGTGTGACGGCAGCGCGCGAGAAAGACTCGGCGGAAGTGCAAGCTCGCTTTGAAGTTAAACAAAAGGAAGCCGAAAACGCGCTGCTACGCGCGCGCGAGAGAGAGTCTGAAGCGCGCAATTTGGCGCTGATATTGGCGCTGGTACTGCTTCTATTTGTCCTCGGCGGTCTGGGACTGTTTTTGTACCGGCAAAGCCAGCAAAACCGCAGATTTTCCAACCTTGCCATGCGCGATGACCTGACCGGCTTACCCAATCGACGCAGCATTCTGGAGTTTGCACGTGCACAGCTTCGCGTGTGCCGCGTAGACGGTTTGCGTATGTGTCTTGCACTAATCGATATCGATCACTTTAAGGCAATCAATGACCAGAGCGGCCACGCCGTCGGCGATGCGGTGCTATCGGCATTTGCGGAAATATGCGCTCAGCAATTGCGCAGTAACGATCGCCTGGGGCGTTATGGCGGGGAAGAGTTTTTGCTGATCATGCCTGGTTCGGATCTCAATCAGATACCGCTGGTGTTTGCTCGCCTTCGTGAGGCAGCGCAGCTTATTGATGTGCCTGGTTTGGCCACCGCGCAGTCGTTGACGTTCAGTATGGGGGCGGTCGAAGTGACGGGCCCGGCAGATGATTTGGACCGCCTGATCAAGCGCGCGGACGATGCGCTCTATCGCGCCAAACAGGGCGGGCGCGACCGCTACGAGCTGGGTAAACAGAACGATTGAATCGCATCGCGGCGAATTTCCCGACAAGCGAATTGTCGACACGGTCCGTTTGCGAGCGCGGCCTACTTGCTAAACTCAAACGAGCCCGTTGTGGCAGGTGGCAGCGAATCGTCCGAAATTGTCGGCAGCCAACTGCCCAGCACCGGCGGATCATGCGACCAAGTGGATGCTATTGAAAACAGTGCGTCGGTTGGATTCAACAGATACCCAATCCGCGCCACTTCATCCCAATGAATGGATTTCTCATGAATTTCATGAAACAGATTGGCGTTGAACGAATAGTCACGCGAAAGCTTCTCGCGGTATAGAAGTTCCAGCAGGGCAAGCCAATACTCTTCGGTGTAGGGGCTGCTGTATGCCGCGAATGCCAGTAAACGCTTGGCAAATTCACTTTCTCCTTGCTCGAAAACTGTCACTGCCTGCTGTAACAGCCGCTGAGGCAGTTCCACCCGTGGTTGGAGTCGTGAGATATCAGTGTAGTGGGATTGCAGCTCACGCATTTTCTGCATGGGCGGGCTATCCTTTGGCAACTCACTCGCATTCGGCCCCGGGGTGGGTTGCGGCAGGTCAGCAGATTTGGAAATGGGAATCTCCTCCGTAGGTGCCGGCGACAGCTCCGGCAATTCGAAATGTATTTCAGGCGGTAAAAACACCTTGGACGCGACCCCAGCGGATGTGGCGGTACTTTCCATCTTTTGCACCGGCTGCGATTTAGCCGGTGGCACTGTAATCACTGCTGGCGTGACCTTGCTCTCCGTCGCGGTGATGGCAACGTTTCGTAAAGATGCATCACTGACAATGCTATCTGCATGGTTGTCACCGTCTCGAAACGATTCTGCACGCGCGCTGGATTTGAAGCGTATTCGCCATATCAGAATCACTGTAAGTGCGAATGCCGAAATGATCGACAGCCATATGATCCAGGATTTAGAGGTCGGTGACGCCGAGACAAGTTTGTCATCGGCTGCAGTCAAATTGGTCGCGACGACCGGTTTGGGTGTTATCAATTCGGGCACCACCAGCGTGTTTGTTGCCACCGGGTTGGCCGCTTTTTGCACGTCTGCGGGTTTTGTAGAACCGCTTATGACACGCTCTGTGATGCTGATGCGCGCGCCTAGGCTCGCCAGCTCTTTTTCCAACTGCAAAATTCGGTTTTCCCGCTCAAGCAGGACGGAAGTCAGGTCGTCCATTTCAAGTGTGAACAGTCGCGCACGAAGTTTCTCGCGCTCTGCCTCCGTCGTCGCCGGCATGGATGACAAATCACCTTCGCCTGACAGCCTCAAGCGCGGTCCGCCCTTTATGTAAGCGGGTGCTTTGAAATCGAGTTGTTCTGTAATTGGTCTAGCCGCGCCATTGCCGCTATTCGATGGGGCTGATGTCGCAGGCGGCGACCTACGGGCGCGCAATCCCTTTTTTGTGTCCATGTTCGGCGCTATTGGTCGCTCTGCACCTGTCTGCAATGGTGCGGATGCAATAGCGGCGGGCGGTGATGTGGCGACGGCCACGTCGGTGGGTCTGTCAGCAACGGGGACAACGACAAGTGAGGGCGGGTCCAGCAGTAAATAAAATTCGCGACTGCGCACGCCATTTGGCAGCTGCTCGCGTACGACAATGCCTATCGCGGGCTCTTCAATCGCGTTGCGCGTCCGAATGACCAGCTCGACGCTGTCGCCGATGCTTTCCACAGTAATTTCGGCGCGCTCAATAAATGGCACGGCGGCATTTGGCGGACGCGTACCTAGCGAAAATCGCGAGGATGACACAGGCTCGACAACGCCTGAAACGTCTATTGGAACTCGAACCTGCAGTGGACTGCCAAGGGGTGACAATACTTGTGGCGTACCCAGTCTGAGACGCGGCGTCTGCCCGAAAACACTACCCTGGCATATCGCAATTGCGAGCAAGACTGCAACGACGTTCGCACGCGTTTTCTTTGAGATGAAGAAGCTACCAATGTGGTTTTGCATTATTTCTTGCGCATAAAGATCCGCACATCAATGATTATGCCGCGTGCTTCGGAGTTTCGGCCCATTAACTCGCACGCTTTCGCAGTTCGTCCCGATAGCGACGGCTGACGGGGACCTGAGTTCCATCGCGCATCTTCGCGCGTGCGTCTCCGGATTCGAGCGGTTCGATTTCCAATACGCAATCCAGATTGACGATATAGCTGCGATGAACCCGCACAAATCGCCCCGGGTCAAGTCGGGTTTCAATCGCAGCCATCGTCGACCGTAGCGGATAGTCTCTGGCACGCACCCGCAAATTCACGTAGTTTCCCCACGCTTGCAGCCATTCCACCTCGGCCGCCGGCAATAGAAAGTCTTTGCCGAGTTTTCGCACCAGAAAGCGTTCCGGGTGTTCGATTGCTTCCACCGGCAGACCTGTATCCGGCGCATCCAGCAGGCGCACTTCACCCTGCAGACGCAATAACAACAGGCGGTAGAACGCGACCGTAATCAGAATACTGGCGTAACTACGGAAGTCTTTCAGGTATTCATAGGCCAACTCGCGCGGCCAATTGCCGAAAACGTATTCGCTCCCCATCGCGATATACGATACTTTTCTCAAGGCAACGAACGCTATGACATGGATGAGGCAATAGGGGACGGTCGCAAGGACATGCCATCGCAGGTTCTGCCGCCAGCTGCCAAGTTGCAGTGGCAACACGCGTTCAAAGGCGATGACCGCCGGCACCATCGCCAACAGTACCAGATGGCTAGTCCATTCCCAGACCACCGGTTCCCAGACGGCGAAATCAAGGTGCACGCGATCGATATCCATCAGGACAACGATGCTGTTGATGGTGGCCTGAGTGCAGAACAACACGATCCAGAAGCCCGGCTCGACGATGTGTTGCCACGGGCGATAACGGGTGAGCCAGTCATTTGGGTCGCTTGCCGCCGGGACAGGCGCAGGGTACGAGTCTGGTTTCATGCGCGGATTCTACCCGTGTCACTCCGCAAAACCGCAGCCAATCGTCACTGCCATCCACCTTTAGTCCCTAAACGGGCGCGGATTATCACAATCCGCTGGTAGGCGTGCGATGTGGTGGCTATTCTGCCTGCACTTTGCAACCAAACAACAACTTGATGAGTCCCCGATGAATCGACGTCACGACATAGACGCCTTGCGCGCCCTGGCTTTCAGCCTGCTAATTCTCTATCACCTCGCCATGCTGTACGTCTTTGAATGGGGTTGGCACATTAAGAGCAGCTATCTTTCCGAGGCGCTGCAATTTCCTATGCTTTTCGTCAATCGCTGGCGCATGGACCTGATTTTTCTGATTTCAGGCATTTCGACGGCGTTCTTGATGCAGACACTTGCCAAACGGGGCGGAACGGCGAATTTTCTAAGTCAGCGAACCTGGCGGTTGATGTTGCCGCTACTGTTCGGCATGACGGTTGTGGTTCCGGTCCAGCCATATTGCCAGGGTGTCGCCAACGGCTTGGTGGAGCCGGGATTCCTGCAGTTTATTGGCCGCTACTACAGCGGTTACCCTTGGCCGGCCAAGGCGTTCGACGGATGGAAACACGGTTTCACGTGGAATCACTTGTGGTATCTCGCCTACCTGTGGTGCTACACGGTGTTGCTGGTCGTGTTGCAAAAGCCGCTGGCGTCGAAGGCGGGGCAGAAGTTGCGATCAACCTTCTTGCATTTTCGCAGCTGGCGGCTGCTGGTATGGCCCGCCGTGCCGTTGCTGCTGTACACGGCGACGTTGCAATCGAGTTTCCCGCAAAACAATGCGCTGACCAAAGACTGGTATGCACATGCCCTGTACTTCACGGTGTTTTTGTATGGCTGGTGGCTGGGATCGGACGAGGGGATATGGGCGGAATTGTCACGCTTACGCAGGCAATCGCTCGTTGTTGCTCTCATCGCCTTCTCCCTTTACATGCTGGTTCGCGCATTTTCCGAAGACGACAGTCCTCCACACGTGTATTTGCTGGTCTGGACACTTCGCAATTTGTATATCTGGACGGCGCTATGCACCATACTTGGCTGGGGATACGTGATGTTGAACCGCCCATTTCGCTGGCTGCCGTGGGCTACCCAAGCGGTGTACCCGTGGTACATCCTGCATCAGAGTTTGATCGTATTACTGGCATTCTGGCTAGTACCGATGAAACTTGGGCCAGTGGTTGAACCATTGCTGGTCGGCTTTGGCACTGTTGCGGGGTGCTGGCTAATCACCTCCGGTTTAGTGAAAAGAAACCAATGGCTCAGGGCTTGTTTTGGACTGAAGCCGATACCGCGTTCAGATCAGGCTGAGACCGCGCCTTCGCAACCTGTTCATCAATAAATTTCGCGACGCGAGCCAGCACCGGCTTGCCATCGCGAAGTGGCGCCGCCAGCGCCAGCACAATACCTATATGTGTCATTTCCGGATAGTAGGTCGTTTCCACCCTGCCGCCGCGTTCGATAATTCTCGCTGCGAGATTGCGACTGTTGTGGATGCCAACGCGTGTGTCGGCCAGCCCATGCAGCAGCAGTGTTGGTGGCTCCTTTCCGGTGACGAAATTTATCGGCTGTGATGCGGCGCGCACCGGAAGCGGAAAGATGTATTCCAGTTTCTCCTCTGTCAGCGGCAGGAAATCCATTGGTCCTGCCAGACTGACGACGCCACGTATTCGTCTGCTGTCGACACCGATCCGGTCCAAATAGGATTTGTCATACGCAACCAGTGCAGCGAGCTGCCCGCCGGCGGAATGGCCCATGACAAATACGTTGTTGGTATCGCCACCGTATTTGCCAATATTGTCGAATGTCCACTTCACTGCCAATGCAGCATCACTCATGTAGGTTGGGAAGGTGACTTCGGGATAAAGTCGGTAATCAGGAACCACGACTACATAGCCACGCGATGTCAACGCTTCGGCCGCGAACAGATAACCATTTTTTTCGCCGGATTCCC
>JBDTPE010000025.1:0-13320 GCA_039932875.1 Betaproteobacteria bacterium
GCTAGATATTTCGTGCGTGGAGGGCCGGCTCGAGTTTTTTGCGCAGGTGATGCAAGTACACCTCAACTGCATTTGCGCTGACTTCTTCGCCCCAATGGCACAGCACGTCGACAATTTGCTCCTTTTTGACCACCCGACCGGCGCGCGACAGTTAAGTCTCCAATAGCGCCATCTCGGGAGCCGACAAATCAAGAGGTTGCCCATGCATCATCGCGACACGTACTTTGGGATCAAGCGTAAGTTCGCCATGGGTGACTACCGTGGCGGCATTGCAATAGGCGCGGCGGGTGAAGGCACGATCCCGCGCCCCAAGTTCGGTCAATTCAAAGGGCTTTACCGAGTAATCGTCTACCCCCAGATTGAGGCCACGCACCGGGTTTTCCACTGCGTCCAGCGCGGTCAAGTCTAGTACTGGTACGTCGAGCTTGCGTTCACGCGCACGCTTCAGCACCTGGAAGCCGTCCAGCCCCGGCAAGCCGATATTCAAAATCAGCAGATCAAAATGCTGAATCATCGAGGCAGTATCGGCGGACCTGCCATCGCGCACACTGTCAGTCGCGGGTCCGGCATCGCGCAACGCGCGAATCAGATCATCCGCCAATAGCGAGTCATCGTCGGCGACGAAGATGCGCATGCGGAAAGCACAAGTCAAAAGAAACGGTTGCAAATCCTTTTTAGCACCATATTCGCGACGTACCCCACGAAGGGCAGGAAATCCCGTCTACCGTGTCTAGAGGCCGACAACAAGCTTGATCTTGGCAATCGTCACGCCAGCCCAAACGACTACTAGCAGGAAGAATGCCAGAAACGCAATGTGCTGGTCGACGATGAAGCGCGGCGCGATGAGACGTGTGACCTTCGTCACCGGCGAGGTCAGCATCTTGAAGGTTGTGTAGACAAAATTCTGCTCGCGCTTGGCCCCTGCAAAAAAATACAGTATTGCCTGGCCAACGAATGCAAACAGCGCAACTTCGACTAGTGCTTTGAAAATGATGACGAACTGCAACATTACAGGGCCTCGTTTGATGTTTCGCGAATCAATTGTTTTGTCATTTTTGGATCGAAACGATTCAGATGGGCGATGACCTCGCCAAGCTTTTTCTTGTTACCCATCGTGTAGTGCGCCATTCCCAGGCCGTACCACGCGTGAGGATTCATCGGTTGCAATTCGGCTGCTTGCGCAAACGCTTTGGCCGCTTCATCGTGCTGGTTCAGGGCTGCATGGGCCAAGCCCATTCCGTACCAGGCGCGGTCGGACTTCGGGTTTGACTTCACCGCCGACTGAAACGCGATGATCGCTTTGCCGTATTGTTTCTGCCGCTCATAGTTAAACCCAAGGTTGAAATGGGTGACTGCATCGTTCGGATTGATTCGCAGCGCCTCAAGAAAATTTTGTTCTGCCAGATGCATCTGGCCTGTCGAGGCGTAATGGTGCCCGAGACAACTGGCGGCCAAGGCAAAATCGGGATTTGCGGTGATTGCCGCTTTGAGCGCGTCGATCGCTTTTTCCTCCTGCTTCAGGAGCAGTAAGATGCGTGCGCGGTAGAAGTGCATCCAGTGATCTAGCTTCATCGTCGAGCCTTACGAAAATATCTGTGTTCAAGAATATAACCGGTATGGGCGAGGGGTCGCGCGCCCAGCCATCGCAAGTGCCAACTTGTCGCGTCTAGCGAACTTATGTGCGGTTGCTGGCATCTCAAAAGTACAAAGCCCGCTTACGCGGGCCTTGTCCATTGGTATGGCAGTCCGGAATCAGGTTGCCATCGCTTTGGTGCTGCCGGTCAGATTCGGATAGCGTACGTGCTCCACCAACTCCTGCACTTCCCGTGATGGCGCAGGTGTCAGCATGCTTACCACGATGATAGTGATGATACCAATCGGCACGCCAAAGACACCAGCCGAGATCGGCGCCATGTCGAACCACTGGTTGGCCGCGACACCGCCGAAGAACGGATAGGTGGTGTACATGTAGTACATGCACGTGCCCAAGCCTGCGACCATGCCGGTAATCGCCCCCCATTTGTTGGCCCGTTTCCAGAATACGCCGAGCACCAGCGCCGGAAAGAAACCTGACGCCGCTAGCGAGAATGCGGCGCCCACCAGGAACAGAATGTCACCCGGTTTGAGCGAGGTCACATATGCAGCGATCAATGCCACCACGACCAACAATATTTTCGATACCGTAACGCGCTTGGTAGTGCTGGCGTGTGGATCAATCATCTTGTAGTAGAGGTCGTGCGAAAGTGCGTTGGCGATTGTCAGCAGCAGGCCGTCAGCCGTTGAAAGCGCGGCAGCGAGACCTCCCGCTGCAACCAGCCCGGAAACCACGTAGGGCAGTCCGGCTATTTCAGGCGTGGCCAGCACGATGATGTCGCCACCGATGACGATTTCTGCGAGTTGCACGATACCGTCGCCATTGATGTCCACAATAGATAACAGTGTCGGATCGACCGCGGCCCAGTTTGCGGCCCATCGAGGCAAGTCGGCAAAAGTTGATCCGACCAGGAAGTGGTAAACGTCATACTTGGCGAGCACAGCCAACGCGGGGGCCGTGAAATAGAGAAGGAAAATGAAGAACAGCGACCAGAATACCGATTGGCGCGCTTGTCGTACGCTGGGCGTGGTGTAGTAGCGCATCAGGATGTGCGGCAATGCGGCGGTACCGATCATCATGCAGAACACGATTCCCAAGAAATTCTTGCGGGCAATGTCTGAGGCTTTTTCGTCCTTGCCGACAAACGGCGTTGCATGCGGACGCGGCGGCCCGGCGCGTGCAGCTAGACCCTTATCCTTGTTCCACTGTGCCTTGGCAGCCGCTTCGTCCTTTGGATACGCGGCAACGGCTTTTTCAGCGGCCGCATACTGATCGGCCGGCCCGCCTGCTGCTTTTACGTCGGCGAACTTCTGATCGACCGCCGCCTTGCCTTTGGCGTAGGCGGCACTTGGATCCTTAAGTGCGGCGTTAGCTGCATCGGCGCGCGCCTTGAGGATGCCACGCACCTCCAGCTCTTTGGGATCGACCGCCAATACTTTTTCGCGCTCAGTCACTTTTTGCAGCGCCTGCCCATAGGCAATTTGCGGAATCGGATTGCCGGTATATTTCAAGGACAACCAGACCACCGGGGTCATATAGGCAATGATCAGGATGATGTACTGCGCTACCTGCGTCCACGTTACCGCGCGCATGCCGCCAAGGAACGAGCAGACCAATATGCCGCCGAGTCCAACGAACACACCGACGCCAAACTCGAACCCGGTAAAACGGCTGGTGATCAGCCCAACGCCGTAGATCTGCGCGACGACATAGGTGAACGAGCACAGGATGGCCGCGAAAATGCCGATGCTGCGCACGATATTGCCGCCATAACGTTCGCCCAAGAAATCAGGAATGGTGAACTGCCCGAATTTTCGCAGATAAGGCGCCAGCAAAAAAGCGACCAGACAGTATCCGCCAGTCCAGCCCATGACAAAGGCGAGCCCATCGAACCCTGAGAGGTACAGCGTACCGGCCATACCGATGAACGACGCGGCGCTCATCCAGTCTGCGCCCGTGGCCATGCCGTTAAAAAATGCCGGAACCCTGCGGCCCGCGACATAGTATTCGGCTGCGTCCACCGTGCGGCTCATAATGCCAATAGCCGCATACAGAGAGATGGTGGCGAACAGGAACACGTATCCGATGTATTTGCGCGATAGCCCCATTTGTTCCGCAATCGCGAGGATCGTAAGGAATATCAGGAAACCACCAGTGTAGAAAAAATAGTATTTCTTTAGCTGGCTAAAGAACGACTTGTGACTGAACTCGGCTTGGCTCATTCGTCTTCTCCCTCGTGCACGTCGTACTCAATATCGAGCTTGTTCATATAGTGCTGGTAATACCAGATCAGCGCCACATAGATCGCGAGTGATCCCTGCGCAGCGTTATAGAAACCCAGCGGAAAGCCAAGTATTGTGATGCTGTTGAGCTCTTTCGAGTACCAACCACCAACAAACGTTACGACGAACCAGATTGTCAGAAGTATTGCGGTGACCTTGAGATTCTTGTGCCAATACTCCTCTTGCCTTTCGGTTAGTTCCATTTTCCCCTCCTGTTTTAACTGCACTGGATGAAAACATAATACATACGACTGACCGATGATATGCACCAAGTCGTTCTGGTTGATAGTAGGGAAAACCCGAAGTTCAGCGTACTTGTTGCGGTGCAAAAGCCGCCAATTGAATATTGCGTCGCAACAAGATTTCATTAAGCGCATCGGTCGCAAACGAGATCTGAAGGAGAAGAAAATACAAATCGGTGCTGCCGGCTGGTTTGTGCAGCGCAAGAAATCGCATCGCGCAGGGGTGGGCCGAATCGGTAGAATGATTGGCGAAAACCAACCGTAATCCCATTTTCCACTCGTCTGATCGCTAATACCACGTGACTATCCTGTTTCGCTACCTCGCAAAAGAAGTCTTCTGGGCCACGTTGCTGCTGCTGCTGGCACTACTTGCGCTGTTTGCGCTGTTTGATCTCATCAAGGAGTTTGACAGTCTGGGTAAGGGTGGCTTTCCACTTTGGACTGTCCTCCTGTATGTGGCACTCAAACAACCGTCTCACATCGTGGTAATCGTTCCTGTGGCAGCGCTGATGGGGACCCTGTTTGCCGTCACCCGGCTGTCGATGCAATCTGAATTGACAGTTATGCGCGCGTCGGGGCTGTCACTGACCAAGCTGGCAGGATTCACGGCGATGATTGGCCTCGTCTTCTCGGCGCTTACGTTTCTGTTCGGCGAGTTTGTTTCGCCTGCTGCCGAAGAGGCTGCGCGACGCATGCGGCTGGCGGCAACCAGTACTGTCGTGGCGCAGGAGTTTCGGTCAGGATTTTGGGTGAAAGATGGTCTCTCATTTGTCAATATTCAAACGGTGACGCTGGATACGACGTTACTGAACATGCGTATCTATGCGTTTGACCGCGCTTATCGTCTGGCGTCTATCAGCCTTGCCAAAAGTGGCGGGTTCGATGCGGTGGCAAGCCGCTGGGTTTTGCGCGAGGTCGAAAAAACAACGTTTGACGGCACACGTGCACGCATGGATCACCTGCCGATCGCGTACTGGGATTCTGCCCTGACACCAGACCTGCTCTCTGTGTTGCGTATCAAGCCTGACGATATGTCGCTCTTGAATTTGAATTCGTACATTGTGCATCTGCGCGACAACAAGCAAAACAGCACCCGTTATCAACTGGCGTATTGGTCCAAGGTATTTCAGCCTCTGGCAGTCATTATCATGATGCTGGCGGCGATCCCGTTCGGCATTCAAGCGCAGCGCTCGACCAGCGTGGGTGCCAAGCTACTTCTTGGCATCACCATTGGACTTGGCTTCTATTTTCTGAACCAGTTAGCCTCGCACCTGGCCGTGCTCAATGATTGGCCGCCGTTGCTGACGGTCACCGTCCCGTCGCTGTTGTTTTTGGCCGTCGCAGTCTTTATGTTGGCGTGGAAAGAATATCCGGCGCGACTGCAAAGACTGCGGGCCTAAGCAGGCACATTCACCAGTCTAGTACCGGCCATTCGGTCGTGCAGAAACTGTCCATCGGTGTCAAAGCGAGCCCAGAGAAGCGTGGCCAACATCGGCAGAAATGTCCACATGACGATCACCCGGCTTATGCGATCGGGGAAAAAAAACAACATCACGCCGACGCAGGCTGGACCATAGAAAAACGAAGCAAGAACAAATCGCGCCAATGCCCGCGCCAGATTTAACTTCCGCCCAACGTGATCAACCACCCGGAAACGCCAAGTCTTCATCGCCAGCGTTTGTCCGCCATGCCGCCAAAACCAGGTGAAATAGCTGGCGCTCACTAATAGCAAATAGGCTTGGAAAATGAGGTGAGGAGTGCCATAAAGCGTTGCGCCCTTAAGGCCCGCCGCCGGAAACGAGGCGATAACGATTAGCGCGAGCAACAGCAAAGCCTCATATGGCAGCGCTGCAACGCGACGAAAAAGACTCGGTGTGATCAAATGCGCCGTATCCGGCGGCATCGTCGACGCAGACATCAATTCAACTACCGGCTAGGCGCAAGGGGTAGCGGCGTGTCTGTCGTCGGGTGAGGATGCGCTGACTTTTCCTGCCATTTTTCACGCAATTCATATTGCTTGGCCGGTGGCAGGCTCGATAAATTCTTGTACTTATCGCGCGCGGCATGCCGTTGTTCTGGCGTTAGCGCAGACCACTCCTTGAGTCTGTCCTGAAATCTTTCCTGTTGAATTGGCGCGAGCTTTGGGTATTTTTTTGCAGCCCCGATCAGGCGCCGCTGCTGTACACCAGGAAGCTGGTTCCAGTCTTTTTCCATTGACGATAAAACCTTGCGCTCGGCGGCGGGCACTTTATTCCATGGTACCAATGGCGACGGTTTGGCCTCCGCTTTTTGGTCCGGTTTGGCTTGAGCGAATACGGCAGACGAATTCAGGACCAGTGCGACCAGCGCTGCGCCTATTATTGCGAAGATTCTTGCACCCACTTGGCGAAATCCTTGTCCAAAAACGCATCGATGGGCAATTCACCAGTCAGCAGCTGGGCGTCTAACTCCCCAGTCTCATCAAAGTTATCGTCCCGAACAGTAAGTGAATAGCCAGCAATCGTTATAGCGATCGCAAAAATTGGTAGCCAGAACAATGGCTTACGAATCAAATTCGACATGTCCAGCGTTTGGCCGGAAACCGTGACCATACCAAGAATGGTGACTGGCTCGCGATAGGCAGCCATCGCGAGCTGACGACTTTTGCGAATGCGAGCGAGCTTGTCTTCTTCAATCTGGGAAAGTCCCGAATTAAGAGATTGCACAATGCCGCGTGCGAAATCCTTTTCCTGTTTTTCATCCATAGTCGTTACTCGGTAGATCAATCAGTTCTGAAGGCGGACTCGAGAGAAATTCCTTTTGCTTTCAATAATGTAGATAGTGAAGCCACTGCGCGTGAACAATGGGTTTTGACGCTGCCTTGCGAGCAACCCATCGCCTCGGCGGTTTCCGCCACATCCAGTTCCTCCCAATAACGCAACATAAACGCCTCGCGTTGACGTGCAGGGAGCCGTTCAACTGCACTTTCAATAATTTTCAACAGTTGCGATTGTTCCAGCTGTGCTGAAGGGGAGACAGGCACATTTGCGCCTTCGTCTGCCTGAATGGATTCGAGGATGTCAAAATCGTCGTCATCGTCTTTGCTGCCAAATGACGAGAATAGTGTCGTCCAGGTTGACCGCACTTTTGAGCGGCGAAACCAGTCACGGATCGTGTTTTGCAAAATCCGTTGAAACAGCATCGGTAGCTCGCCTATGGGACGATCAGAATATTTCTCCGCGATTTTCAACATCGCATCCTGAACGATATCCAGCGCGGATTCATCCTGGCGAACGGCGTAAACAGCCTGTTTGAAAGCCCGTCTTTCGACGGAAGCCAGAAAATCCGACATTTCTTGTCTGGTGGCCAGTGTTGCCTCGAAGTGTACGGTTGAATTATTCTTTACGGGCAAAACGTCCCGCTGGTTGTGGGCAGAGTCTATCAAGTTTAGCGCTAAGGAGCCATTTACAAGCGACTTGCCCTTGACCATTCGCTGACCAATAGGTAAGGTGTTATTTTTTGCGCGCTGCACAATCCACCGGGAGACCCCCGGCTTATCGCGATTTGCCAATTTTTACTCAGGCAGGCGATGTG
Source organism: Betaproteobacteria bacterium (assembly GCA_039932875.1). Taxonomy (GTDB): domain Bacteria; phylum Pseudomonadota; class Gammaproteobacteria; order Burkholderiales; family Usitatibacteraceae; genus UKL13-2. The sequence continues at coordinate 7,692 of JBDTPE010000025.1, forward strand.
GTTGGCGCGGTGAGTCGGGCGCTTCGTAAATGGCCGCACAACGGTCGCAATTGCATGAACAAGCGCGCAGTACCCGTTACAGCACCTTGCGAGTTACGACACGCGCTGCAAATGCGGGTGCGACAACTCACCACTGTGACATTTCAAATAACCAACTCATCCACTTTCGCAAGCTGACCATGAAACTCTCTGACGCTCCCCAATCTCCCACGACCGCAGAATCCACTGAAATGTTGAGCGGCGCCGAAATCGTTTGCCGCGCACTCAAAGCCGAAGGTGTCGAATTCTTGTTCGGCTATCCCGGCGGAGCCGTGCTGGTTATTTACGACGAAATTTATAAGCAAAAGTCGTTTTCACATATTCTCGTCCGCCACGAACAGGCAGCACTGCATGCTGCAGATGCCTATGCTCGCGCTACCGGCAAGCCTGGTGTCGCATTGGTGACCTCTGGTCCAGGTGTGACCAATGCCGTGACCGGTATTGCAACCGCCTATATGGATTCCATCCCAATGGTTGTGATCACTGGCCAGGTGCCTACGCACGCCATCGGCCAGGACGCGTTTCAAGAGTGCGATACGGTTGGTATTACCCGTCCATGCGTGAAGCACAATTTCCTGGTCAAAGACGTAGCCGACCTCGCCGAGACTATCAAGAAGGCGTTTTACATTGCTACAACAGGTCGGCCCGGTCCGGTGCTCGTTGATATTCCCAAGGATGTGTCGGCAGCAAAAACACTTTTCCATTACCCGGCAACGATTGAGATGCGTTCATACCGGCCCGTCACAAAGGGCCACGCCGGTCAGATTAAAAAAGCGATGCAAATGTTGCTTGGCGCCTCACGCCCAATGATCTACGTTGGTGGCGGTGCGGTCCTTGGAAACGCCTCCGAACAGGTAACCGAGCTGGTGAGGTTGCTGGGTTTCCCATGTACCAACACGCTCATGGGCCTCGGCGCTTACCCCGCATCAGATAGGCAGTTTGTGGGCATGCTTGGCATGCACGGCACCGTGGAAGCCAACATGGCGATGCAGAATTCGGATGTGCTGCTAGCGATCGGCGCAAGATTTGATGATCGCGTCATCGGCAATCCGACACATTTTGCGGCAGGCAACCCAACGCGGAAGATCGTGCATATCGACATCGACCCATCTTCGATTTCCAAGCGGGTAAAGGTGGATGTGCCGATCGTCGGAGACATCAAGGATGTATTGACCGAACTGATTTCGCAGCTGAAAGCCGCCGAACACAAGCCCGATGGACAAGCCCTTGCAGCCTGGTGGAACCAGATCGAGGAATGGCGCAGCAAAGATTGTCTGAAATACAAAACCAGCGTCGACATCATCAAGCCGCAATACGTCGTGGAAAAACTCTGGGAAGTCACCAAAGGCGACGCCTACGTCACGTCTGACGTCGGCCAGCATCAAATGTGGGCCGCCCAATACTATCGTTTTGACAAGCCGCGTCGCTGGATTAACTCTGGCGGTCTGGGCACCATGGGCGTCGGCCTGCCGTATGCAATGGGTTGTAAGTTTGCGTTTCCCGATGCGGACGTTGCCTGCATCACGGGTGAAGGTTCAATCCAGATGAATATTCAGGAGCTTTCTACCTGCAAGCAATATCATTTGCCGATCAAGGTAATACTTCTCAATAATCGCTACCTCGGCATGGTGCGCCAGTGGCAACAATTCTTCCACGGCGACCGTCACTCTGAATCGTACATGGACGCCTTGCCGAATTTCAAAATGCTTGCCGAATCCTACGGCCATGTCGGCATGGACATCGAAAAACCTGCGGATGTCGAAGGTGCGCTCAAAGATGCCTTCGCCATGAAAGACCGACTGGTATTCATGAATTTCATCACCGACCAGAAAGAAAACGTATTTCCCATGGTGCCCGGCGGCAAAGGCATCAGCGAAATGATTCTGGCAGAGGATCTTTAAGCGATGCGACACATCCTCTCCATATTGGTCGAAAACGAAGCGGGCGCGCTGTCGCGTGTGGCCGGCTTGTTTTCCGCACGCGGTTACAACATCGAATCACTTACCGTCGCCCCTACCGAAGACGCAACGCTGTCGCGGATGACCATCGTCACGTCCGGTTCGGACGAAGTCATCGAACAAATTACCAAGCAGGTCAACAAGCTCGTCGATATCGTTAAAATCGTCGACCTCAACGAAGGCAAACATGTCGAACGCGAGCTTATGTTGGTCAAGGTTCGCGCACTCGGCAAAGATCGTGAAGAGCTGAAGCGCACGGCGGATATTTTTCGCGCGCGCGTGATTGACTTGACCGAAAAAACCTACGTCATCGAATTGACCGGCACCGGCAACAAACTAGACGCTTTTCTCGAGGCGCTGGATCGCTCGCTAATTTTGGAAACGGTGCGCACCGGCGCCTGCGGTCTCGGGCGCGGCGAATGGATTATCAAAGCTTGAAAATTTAGTTAAGAACAACTCGGAGAACGAAATGAAAGTGTATTACGACAAAGACTGTGACCTCTCGCTGATCAAGGGCAAGAAAGTTACTATCGTGGGCTATGGCTCACAGGGGCATGCCCACGCACAAAACCTAAATGAATCCGGTGTGAAGGTTACCGTTGGATTGCGTAAAGGCGGCGCCTCATGGGACAAGGTCAAGAAAGCCGGCCTCAAAGTGGCTGAAGTTGCGGACGCAGTCAAGTCGGCAGACATGGTCATGATGTTGTTGCCCGACGAGAATATCGGCGACGTCTACAAAAGTGAGATTCACGACAATATCAAGAAAGGCGCGGTACTCGCTTTCGCGCACGGTTTTAATATTCACTATGGTGTGGTCACGCCGCGCGCCGATCTAGATGTGATCATGATCGCCCCGAAAGGCCCCGGCCATCTGGTGCGTTCAACCTATGTCGCTGGCGGCGGCGTACCTGCATTGATCGCGGTCCACAAAGACAATTCTGGCAAAGCACGGCACCTAGCGCTGTCATACGCTAAGGCGATCGGCGGCTCCCGCGGCGGCGTAATCGAAACCAACTTCCGTGAAGAAACCGAGACTGACCTTTTTGGCGAACAGGCAGTTCTGTGCGGTGGCATCGTAGAACTGATCAAAGCTGGCTACGAGACCTTGGTAGAAGCAGGCTACGCGCCAGAAATGGCGTACTTCGAGTGCCTGCATGAGACCAAGCTGATTGTGGATCTGATTTACGAAGGCGGCATCGCCAACATGAATTATTCGATTTCGAATAACGCCGAGTACGGCGAATACGTCAGCGGCCCGAGGATCATCACCGATGAAACCAAACAGGCAATGCGCTTAGTGCTGAAAGATATTCAGACGGGAGAGTATGCCAAGAGCTTTATTCTCGAGAACAAAGCCGGGGCGCCGACATTGACCGCCAAGCGTCGCCTACTCGCGGAACACGCGATCGAAGAAGTTGGTGAGAAATTGCGTAGCATGATGCCGTGGATCAAGAAAAATAAGCTTGTTGATCAGTCCCGCAATTAACTTTACGCTTCGCGCTGATGATGCTCGGATTTCTTTCGGCGCGTCCCACCTGACGTGCCGAAAGTTATAGCGCGCATCAAAAAGAAGTTAGTGAGTCAGCCCATGCCCCGGCGTCCGGCCATTTTAAGTAAGGTTGCCCGGCAATTCTCTCGTCGAGTATGTGACGACTCAGTTGACGTAACTCAAATTTCAAACACCAGCATCCACGCAAGCGCCAGCCCAAAAATGACTGAAACGCCGCGCCAATGCTGTGTTTAGCTTTTGTGCGACTAGCCAGCGTAACTCTTACGATAAACTCACGTCTGTCCAGGGAACCACTACCCATCGTGTCCGACCACCTCAAGGTACTACCCCAATACCTGCTTCCCAAGAAGGCGCTTACCGCGTTTGCAGGTGTCATCGCGAATGGCCAAAACGGGACGCGGACAACAGCGCTGATCCGCTGGTTCGTCGCGCGCTACGCGGTCAACATGGCAGAGGCAGCAAACCCGGACGTAAGCAGTTACAAGAGCTTCAACGAATTTTTCACGCGCTCTTTACGTGCAGACGCGCGGCCATTGGCAGCAACCGACTATGTTTGTCCTGTGGACGGGGCCATCAGTCAATTCGGCGCCATCGAAGGCGAGCAGATTTTTCAAGCTAAGGGCCATCTCTACACGACGACCGCGCTGGTGGGTGGTGACCAAACGCTAGCGGCCAAGTTTCTGGACGGCCAGTTCGCCACATTGTATTTGAGCCCCAAGGACTACCATCGCATTCACATGCCTTGCGACGCGATTTTGCAACGAATGATCTACGTCCCAGGAGCGCTGTTTTCCGTCAACCCAACTACTGCGCGCGGTGTGCCCGGCCTGTTTGCGCGCAATGAGCGGGTAGTCTGCGTTTTTGAGTCGACCGATGGACCATTTGTTCTGGTGCTTGTAGGCGCAACCATCGTCGGTAGCATGTCCACCGTCTGGCACGGCGTGGTGAACCCGCCGCGGACTTCAGTAGCCCGTGATTGGGCGTACGATGATCAGAAGGTGACGTTCAAAAAAGGTGATGAGATGGGCCGCTTTCTCTTGGGTTCAACGGTCGTCATGTTGTTTGCCAAGGGCCAGATGCGTTTCAATTCACAGTGGTTGCCCAATGGGACTGTTCGCATGGGCGAAGCCATGGGCAGCAAACCCGCCTAAGGCGATCTGATCGCTTCTCCAGATTGGCGTTCCGATAGAATAGCGGCATGCAATGTAACACCCCCAAACGCGACCTCCAGGCGGCCAGCAGATGATCAATTCGCCAATACCCCGGCTCAAAAAGGGACTCCTGGATCCGGAGCGCCGCAAGAAAGGCATTTATATACTGCCAAATTTGTTTACCTGTGCCGCCCTTTTCGCCGGCTTCTACGCGATCGTGCAAGGCATGAACGGCAAATTTGAAGTCGCCTGCATCGCCATCTTCTGCGCGATGATTTTGGATGGCTTGGACGGTCGCGTTGCACGTATGACGCGTACGCAGAGCGAATTTGGTGCGCAGCTCGACAGTCTCTCTGATATGGTGTCATTTGGTGCCGCGCCAGCGCTTGTCATGTACTCATGGGCGTTGCAGCCGATGGGAAAAATGGGCTGGGCAGCTGCGTTCATCTACTGTGCGTGTGCGGCAATGCGTCTCGCGCGCTTCAATACCAACATCGGCGTGGTCGACAAGAAATACTTTCAAGGCCTGCCAAGTCCTGCCGCTGCCGCTCTCGTCGCGGGGCTTATCTGGGTGCTGAATGACTATCAAATCCGCGGTGGTGATGTGCGCTGGATCGCATGGGGCCTGACCGTATTTGCCGGCATCACCATGGTGACCAATATTCGCTACTTCAGCGGCAAGGATTTCAACCTCCGGCGCAGTGTACCGTTCTGGGTGGTGCCGGTCATATTTGTCGTGTACCTGGTGGTCACGATTGAGCCTTCGCATGTACTTTGGGGACTGTTTGTCGTGTACGCGCTGTCGGGCTACGCAATGGCAATTATGAAATTTTTTCGCGCCGACCCCGTGCCGTCCTCTGTGGCAGACAAGCCCGAAGACAAGACCGGATAGCGTCCACAAATGTCGCTTCAATCAGGGCAAAGCGATGTGCTCGGGCTCAGCGACGAGATGTTTGCGTACCCGCCGTACC
>JBDTPE010000026.1:0-13044 GCA_039932875.1 Betaproteobacteria bacterium
CATCCAAAAGCTGGCGGCAACCGTAACTGGTGGCGCGTGCGTATTACCGACAGTTTTTTGCGCAGCGAGTTGTAATGCCATGCTTCAGTGTCCACCATCGGAATTAACATGGCTGACAAAAAAAACCGCAATCATTTGTAAGCGTGCATAATTCAAGACTCGCGCAGACCGCACGCACATTGGTGGGCTGCCAGCAACTGCAAGGATCGTTGTACTACTTGAGCAAGTGAACGTCGGGACAAATTTTCGTTAAATACTAATGGGAGAGCAGACCATGCTAAAAGGAAAAACAGCAGTTGTTACAGGATCCACGAGCGGAATTGGATTGGGTATTGCCGAAGGTTTCGCAAAAGAGGGAATCAATCTTGTATTGAACGGTTTTGGCGATGCTGCTGAAATCGAAGCGATTCGCGCTGGACTGGCCTCGAAATTCGGCATCAAAGTTACCTATGACGGCGCCGACATGAGCAAACCCGATCAAATCGAGGCGATGATGAAAAAGGCGGCCGTCGATTTTGGTGGCGTTGATATTCTTGTCAACAATGCCGGTATTCAGCATGTCTGTCCTGTTGAAGATTTTCCCACCGCGAAATGGGATGCCATTATTGCAATCAATATGTCATCCGCATTTCACACCACAAAGATGGCAGTTCCTTACATGAAGTCCAAGGGCTGGGGCCGTATTATTAACGTCGCCTCGGCACATGCAATGGTTGCTTCGCCGTTCAAGTCGGCTTATGTCGCATCCAAGCATGGCATTATGGGATTCACCAAGACCGTCGCGCTGGAAGTTGCAGAAAAAGGTGTTACCTGTAATGCTATTTGTCCCGGCTATGTGTTGACGCCGCTGGTGGAAAAACAAATCCCCGATACGGCCAAGGCGCGTGGCATGACGATTGAGCAAGTTAAGAAAGACGTGTTGCTTGCCGCCCAGCCAACGAAACAGTTCGTCACGACTGAACAGGTTGCCGGGACCGCGATTTTCTTGTGCAGCGACTCAGCGGCCTCTATTACTGGGACGAACATCATGGTTGAGGGTGGCTGGACAGCGCACTGATATCGGGTATTCGCAATTTCGTTACGGCAGCGCCTGACGCGTGCTGCCGTGCCGATTTCCTGATCGTCAATGCACCAACCGCCCAAGGGCAAGAAAGGTTTGAGAATGGACGCAAAAACCACTACCAAAGCGAAGCCTGCAACGAGCACGACGAAAAGCGCCCCGGCTAGCGCAAAGAAGGCCGCAACCAAAAAGCCAGTTGCAAAGAAAGCAGGAACCAAATCCGTTGCCGCGAGACCCGTCGCGATAACAGGGGGGCCGGCCATTATCAAGCGGACCGAGCCAAAAATTATCAATATGGCCCTTCAGGGTGGTGGCGCGCATGGCGCTTTTGGTTGGGGTGTCATGGACAAGTTTCTTGAGGACGGTCGCGTCCAGGTTGAGGGCCTTTCAGGCACCAGTGCCGGTTCCATGAATGCAGTGGTATATGCCTATGGCATGCTGAAGGGAAATGACGGCGCGCGACAGGCGATGCACGATTTCTGGAAGGCAATTTCGGATGCCGGGCAAAAGTTTGCTCCGAAGAAAATGCCTTGGGACCTTGGGTTGATGCCGAAGGAAAATCCGATGCAGGACATGATGAAGTCGATGATGAGCACATTGTCGCCTTATCAAATGAATCCAATGAATTACAACCCGCTCAAGGAAGTGCTTGAGCAGCAGGTTGATTTCGAGGAACTCGAGCGTAGCAAGCTCACAAAATTGTTTATCTGTGCAACCAACGTTCGTACCGGCAAGGTAAGGATTTTTCATACCCACGAAGTCACCTCTGCCACGGTGCTGGCATCTGCTTGTCTCCCGCAAGTTTTTCAGGCAGTCGAAATCAACGGCGAGCATTACTGGGACGGCGGATACATGGGCAACCCAGTTCTATACCCGCTGTTTTATTACACCGACTCTCGCGACTGTGTGATTTTGCACATCAATCCAATCGAACGTCCGGGTCCGCCAACGACTTCAGCAGATATCGCGAACCGCCTCAACGAGATCACGTTCAACTCTTCGTTGATCAAGGAGCTACGTTCGGTCTATTTTGTTCAACAGTTGCTCGACAACGGTTGGATCAAAGACGAGCATCGTGAAAAACTCAAGTATGTCCTGATTCATTCGGTGCGCGCGGACAATGCCATGTCGGATCTCTCGTCGGCCAGCAAAATGTCCAGCGAATGGGGGTTCCTGACAATGCTGCGTGATCGTGGCCGTGCGCTCGCGACTGAGTGGCTGCAACACAATTTTGAACACTTGGGCGTGCGCTCAACCGTGGATCTGAAGCGCGAATTCCTGTAATTCTTGGTAGATAGCAGTACTAAGCCTCAAACAAATGAGCGGCGAACTGGTTCAACCTCTTCGCCGCTTTTTTGCGAATACGATTGCCTGAGTCGCCCCAGAAAAGCGACCACAAAGTAACCAGGAGAGTGCAATGAAAGCCAAAAATAGGGCGGCGGCGAAGCAGACTACGAAGAAGCCCGCATCCAGAAGCGCCAGCAAGTCAGCGACGCAACAGGTCGGCGTCAAGCGCATTAACCTTGCACTGCAAGGTGGTGGTGCACATGGCGCTTTCGCCTGGGGTGTGCTCGATAAATTTTTGGAAGATGGCCGCCTCGACATTGAGGGCCTGTCCGGTACAAGTGCTGGCTCCATGAACGCCGTTGTCTACGCTTATGGCGCTCTAAAGGGCAAGGACAATGCGCGCGAGGTTTTGCAAAACTATTGGCAGGCGGTCTCCGATGCGGGCCAGAAATACAGCATGGTCAAGCGCACGCCTTGGGAGCAAATGTTCGGTGGCTGGTACATGGAGAGGTCGGTTGCCTCGGAGGGATTCAAACTGCTCACCAGTACGTTTTCGCCTTATCAGCTGAATCCAATGAACTTCAACCCACTTCGCGAAGTACTTGAAGAGCATGTAGATTTTGAAGTGCTCGGCGCTAGCAGATCAACCAAACTATTCCTTTCGGCCACCAACGTACGAACGGGGAAAGTACGAGTATTCCGCACACCCGAAATTACGCCGGACGTTGTACTTGCATCGGCTTGTTTGCCATTTTTGTTTCAGGCTGTCGAGATTGACGGCGAACATTACTGGGATGGCGGCTACATGGGCAATCCGGTGTTGTATCCCTTATTCAATCATACGGAAGCGCGCGATGTCGTCATCGTTCAAATTAATCCGATCGAGCGCGAAGGGCCTCCCACGCAGTCTAGCGAAATCGCCAATCGGGTAAACGAAATCACCTTCAATTCTTCCTTGATGAATGAATTGCGCTCCGTTTATTTTCTGCAGCAGCTATTGGATCAGGGAAAGATTAAGGAGGAATACCGCAAAGACTACAAGTACGTCCTCATACACTCAATTCGCGCTGAAGATGCGTTGTCGGATTTGTCAATTTCCAGCAAGTTTGGCTGCGAATGGGACTTCCTGACTTCGCTGCGAGATCGGGGCCGTGAGTGCGCTGCGGAGTGGATTGAAAAGCGGTTCAAGGATCTGGGCGTTCGTTCTACGGTTGATTTCAAGCGGGAATTTCTCTAATACTTTGCCGAAGATTTTGCATAAATGAAAACGGCGAATCGGTCAACCCGATTCGCCGTTTTCAATTCAAACTACGTTTGTTTACTTCGCGAGGTAGTCGTGCAATACCCGACCGTACGGCAAAGTCATATCCGTTACCATTTGCAAGCCACCGACGACGTGCTTGACCGGTAGATCAGCCAGCGGACAATTGACAGCGGGTACCAGTTCCAGGCGTGCTGCGCCAGTCCACGCACCTTTGATGATGACATTGGTGAAATTAATACCCACAAGCTGCGCAATGGCTGGTTTGCCATTGATGTCGGGTATTAGTTTCAACGTCACCTGAGTGCGAGCAAGCAGTTCCTGCTCTGCAGAGTAGTCTTTACGAAATGCGTCGTGCTTGTACACCATGGTTCCGGTGGCCACTTGCTGGGCAGCATAGGTGAGGCTGCCTTTTAGCGTATCGCCCTCAACCTTCAAAACCGCCTTGCCGTATTTCATCGGGTAACCCCAAATCTCTCGGCCCCCGGCAAGCGGTGGTGAGTTGTCCACATACATCTGGCTGACAAAGTTGCATTGCTCTCCTTTAAACGTGCATGGAATGATTTGAGCGGCAGCTGAATAGGCGCCGAATCCTTCGCCATCGGGTAAGTCGAGCCACTGGACAGACACGGTGTCGCCAACAGGCTCAAGCGGTTCCGGCAGGTGAGCGCGAATCGCATCCGCATCAGTTTTGTAGCGAATCACCATGTACTGGCGATTAAAAAATTTGTATGGCCCACGTGGATACGTTGGACTCTGCAAAGGCATTGATGCCAGACCGATCACATCTTTTTTGTTCATGGTTTATGTCTCCCGATCCAATTATGCGTCTTTGAGGTAATCGAACAACACGCGGCCGTGCGGCAGAGTGAGATCGCTGATGAAGTGCTTTCCGCCGACAATGCGCTTGATTGGTAGATCAGCCGCCGGTGCATTTACGTGGGGAATCAAATGTAGGCGTGCCGGAGAAAGCCAAACACCCTTGACAGTTATGTCGGTCAGGTTATACGCGACCAACTGACAAATCTTTGGTGTGCCATCAACATCCGGGATGATCTTTAAATTGCACGAGGTTCTGGTCATGCCTTTGGCTTGCGCCTCTACACCACCAGGCGCTTCTTGGTGCTTGTATGCCATCGTTCCCATCGCAACCATCTGGCCAGCGTAGCTGAGTGTGCCGGTTAATGTATCGGAACAGACTTCCAGCTTGGGCAATGCATATTTCTTCGGGAAACCCCAAATTTCACGTCCGGCAGAAATTGGAGGCTCATCGTCGAGATACATTTGCGCAGTGAAATTAATTGGCTCACCTTTGTAAAAGCACGGGATAACGACACCGCTCTCGGTGTAGTCGCCAAACCCGGAACTATCGGGCATACGAATCCACTCATACAGGACGTGTCCGTCCGGATTGGGTTCAAGAGGTTCGGGTACAGCTTGGCGAAGCAAATCTTTGTCGGTTTCGTAGGTGACGATCATAAACTCACGGTTTATGAACCGGTATGGGCCCATCGGATAGCTCGGACTTGCGGCCGGCATCGATGGCAGTTGCAGGATTTGTTCTACTTTCACTGGTTGTCTCCCTTGGTTAGTCAAAAAATATTCGCGGGTCAAAAATCGGCGACGGCGCAACATGTGAATGGTATTTATCGCTCACACGCCATTTCAGACGCTTTTTCTATCTGCGAAATTGTCTCAAACAACAAGCCGGAAGGATACTACGGGCTTTTCAATATGTCGATTGAAGCTGGGTTTGAATTGCTCTATACTCAGATCCAGTTCGAGCGGTTCAACTGCCTCGGCACAATGTGACATAGAAAGGGCCGCGCAATTCGCGGAGAACAAAATGGTTATGACACCGCTGACTACTCTGGGAGTTTATTCAAGCTAACCGCGCGGTTGCGTTACGTCCATTTATTTTTGAAAAGCGCGGTTGATCCGCGCTTTTCTATTTTTAGGCTTCAGGAGTTAAATATGATCGCAATTACGCTACCGGATAAGTCGATCCGACAATTCGAGGGGCCAGTCACTGTTGGTGAAGTCGCAGCCAGCATTGGGGCTGGTTTGGCGAAAGCTGCACTCGCCGGCAAAGTGAATGGGAAACTGGTGGACACCAGTTATTGCATGGGCAGTGATAGCGAAGTGGCGATCATTACGGACAAGGATGCAGTAGGCCTGGAAATTATTCGTCACTCAACAGCGCATCTGTTGGCGCATGCAGTGAAGGAATTATTTCCCGACGCTCAAGTTACGATTGGGCCGGTAATCGAGAACGGCTTCTTCTACGATTTTTCATACAAGCGCCCATTCACGCCCGACGACCTGGTTGCCATTGAACGAAAGATGATGGAACTCTCAAAGAAAGACGAACCCGTACACCGAAAGGTTTTGCCACGTGATGAAGCCGTAGCCTATTTCGCAAGCATTGGGGAGGCTTACAAGGCCGAAATAATTTCCTCAATCCCGGAAGGTGAAGATGTTTCGCTTTACGCCGAGGGGGCGTTTACGGACTTATGCCGTGGGCCACATGTTCCATCCACAGGCAAGTTGAAAGTCTTCAAGTTGATGAAACTCGCTGGCGCATATTGGCGGGGCGACTCGAAGAACGAAATGTTGCAACGGATTTACGGTACCGCCTGGGGAAAGAAGGAGGATCAGGAGAAGTATTTAACGATGCTTGAAGAGGCTGAGAAGCGCGATCACCGCAAACTTGGAAAGCAACTTGATCTATTTCACATGCAGGACGAAGCGCCGGGCATGATCTTTTGGCATCCGAAGGGCTGGACTATCTGGCAACAGGTCGAACAATATATGCGGCGTGTCTACCAGGACAACGGCTATCAAGAGATACGTTGCCCGCAAATCATCGCGCGGTCTCTCTGGGAGCGCTCAGGCCATTGGGAGAACTATAAAGAGAACATGTTTACGACTGAGTCCGAAAAACATGATTACGCGATAAAGCCAATGAACTGCCCAGGCCATATCCAAGTATTTAATTCGGATCTTCGTTCCTACCGCGATCTACCTCTGCGTTATGGCGAATTTGGGTCTTGTCATCGCAATGAGCCATCTGGCGCGTTACACGGCATCATGCGCGTTCGTGGCTTTGTGCAGGACGATGGGCATATTTTTTGTACCGAAGATCAGATCCAGCAGGAATGCCTCGATTTCACGCGGCTCTTGCAAACGGTATATGCCGACTTCGGATTCACGGACATCATCTATAAACTTTCGACGCGACCGGACAAACGCGTCGGCTCGGAGGAGTCTTGGGATAAGGCTGAAAAGGCACTATCCGACTCTCTCAACTCATGCGGTGTGCCTTGGGAAGAGCTTAAAGGTGAGGGTGCATTCTATGGCCCCAAGATTGAATATTCGCTGAAGGATGCTATCGGCCGCGTTTGGCAACTTGGCACCATGCAGGTGGATTTCAACATGCCCGAACGACTAGGCGCTGAATATGTTGACGATCACAGCACTCGAAAAGCGCCAGTCATGCTGCATAGGGCCATCGTCGGTTCCCTGGAGCGCTTTATCGGCATATTGATTGAGAATTATGCTGGGTCACTGCCAATCTGGCTGGCTCCCGTTCAAGTCGTCGCGATGAACGTCACTGAAAATCAGGCGTCTTATGTTCAAACGGTGGTTGCGGGGCTAAAAGCGGCTGGAATTCGCGTCGCCCCCGATTTGCGTAATGAAAAGATTTCCTATAAAATTCGGGAACATAGCGTGCAAAAAGTTCCTTTTCTGCTGGTTCTAGGCGATAAGGAAATGCAGGCAAATACCGTTACAGCGCGTGTTAGAGACGGCAAAGGCGGGGGTGAAAACCTTCCGCCTATGACGCTTGACGGCTTTATTTCATATGTGAAAACCGAAATTGCGGCCAAACATGGGTCGTAGTAGAGGATTGTTTACATAAAGTGCTTGAGGTGTTGATGATCAATACCCAAGGTTAAGAGTAATTTCTGGGAGAGTTTTATCGCTACTGAAAAAGACGTCCGAATTAATTCTGAAATCACAAATGTGACAGAGGTTCGGTTGCTTGGCCCTGAGAGTGAGCCAATCGGTATTGTGAGCTTGGCAGAAGCCAATCGGCAGGCGGAAGAGGCGCAGTTGGATTTGGTGGAAATCGCGCCGACTGCAAAGCCACCGGTTTGCCGCATCATGGATTTTGGTAAGTTTAAATACCGTGAAGCCAAGAAAGCCCATGAGGCCAAATTAAAGCAAAAGCAGATTCAGGTCAAAGAAGTGAAATTCCGGCCTGGTACTGATGATGGGGACTACAACATCAAAGTGCGTAATCTCAAGCGTTTTTTGGAAGAGGGTGATAAGACGAAAATTACGCTGCGATTTCGCGGTCGTGAAATGGCCCATCAGGAATTGGGTATGGCGCTGCTGAAGCGCGTTGAGGCGGATTTGACGGAACTGGGGCAGGTCGAACAGTTTCCAAAGATGGAGGGCCGTCAGATGGTGATGATGGTCGGTCCAAGAAAGAAACACTGATTTCAAGGGGCGTGCCGCCCCGGCTATAAAAAGCCAACGGTGCAAACAAGTCGACTTCAGGTTCAAAGTGTGGAAAGGTTCCATCACCTGCTGCGGCAATGTAATCAAAAGGTAGCAACATGCCAAAGATGAAAACCAAGAGCGGCGCCGCCAAGCGGTTCAAGCCGCGTGGTAGCGGCTCGATCAAGCGCTCCATGGCGTTCAAACGCCATATCCTCACCAAGAAAACCACGAAGAACAAGCGTCAATTGCGTGGTACGGCTGAGATTCATGCAACCAATCTGGTCAGCGTGCATCGCATGTTGCCCTACGCGTAAAGGGAGCCCACCATGCCAAGAGTAAAACGTGGTGTAACCGCACGCGCGCGGCACAAAAAAGTATTGGACCTTGCCAAGGGCTATCGCGGCCGTCGCAGTAAGGTTTTCCGTATCGCAAAAGAAGCGGTAATGAAAGCCGGACAGTATGCGTACCGAGACCGTCGCAATAAAAAACGTGTTTTCAGAGCCTTATGGATTGCCCGCATTAACGCGGCAGTACGTGCAGGCGGGATGACCTATTCGAGATTCATCAACGGGTTGAAGCGTGCATCGATTGAAGTAGATCGTAAAGTGTTGGCTGATCTGGCTGTAATGGACAAGCCTGCCTTCGCCCGATTCGTGGAGCAAGCTAAAGCAGGCCTCGCTGCGTAGGAATCCAGTCGTACTGATCCAAGTAAATCGCAAAAGGCCCGTGGATCGGGCCTTTTGTTTTTTTGGTGCGCCATTACCGATAGAGTGATCTTAGATGAGTACCCTTGAAGCCATTCTGACCGATGCCACGTCGACCTTAGGGGCAGTGACTTCCATGCCCGAGTTAGAGCAAGTTAAAGCGAGATATCTTGGTAAAACGGGCTCGCTGACAGAGCATTTGAAGCAACTTGCGTCGTTGAGCGCGGACGAGAAGAAAACCGCTGGAGCGTCCATCAACCGCGCAAAAACGCAGGTTGAATTGTTGATTGACGACGCTAGAAGGCGTATTGCGAGAGTTGAGCTGGAGAGTAAACTGAACGCGGAGGCAATCGATGTCACGCTTCCAGGAAAATCTACAGGAATTGGCGGGCTGCATCCGGTAACACTTTGTTTGGAAAGAGTTGAAGCGCTTTTCGCGACGATGGGTTTTTCGGTCGCGGATGGCCCCGAAATCGAAACTGACTATCATTGCTTTACCGCATTGAATACGCCTCCCAATCATCCAGCGCGTTCAATGCAAGATACGTTCTACATCGCAGACTCGGCGCATGTGCTGCGGCCACACACGTCCCCGGTGCAAATACGTTACATGGAAGCCAACAAGCCTCCCATTCGTATTATTTGTCCTGGTCGCGTGTATCGGTGCGACCACGATGCCACGCACTCGCCAATGTTTCACCAAATTGAAGGTCTGTGGATCGACAAGGGTATTAGCCTGGCGGATCTGAAGGGAACCCTTACGCAGTTTTTTCGCGCTTTTTTTGAGCGCGACGATATGCAAATTCGTTTTCGACCATCGTTCTTTCCTTTTGTCGAACCGGGTGTGGAAGTCGATATGGAATGGGAAAACAAGGGGGGCAAGATCAAATGGCTTGAAATTGGTGGTGCCGGTGTCGTTCACCCACAGGTGCTGCGCAACGGCGGGATTGATCCCGAGGCGTTTTCTGGTTTTGCGTTCGGCATGGGCCTGGATCGATTGGCGATGTTGAAATACGGCGTGAACGATCTGCGCCTATTCTTTGAGAACGATATCAAGTTTCTCAGCCAGTTTCGCTAACGAGGTGTAAAGAATGAAAGTTTCGTTCAATTGGCTCAAAGAGCTAGTGGATATTTCCATAACGGTCGAGGAACTCGCACATGTTCTGACCATGGCGGGATTGGAAGTCGAAGAAATTACGCCGGTCTCCGCAGCCTTCAGTCAAATCGTTGTTGCTGAGGTGAAGTCAACTTCCCCACATCCCAATGCCGACAAACTTCGAATTTGCGATGTTGATGCGGGGACCGGTTCAACATTGCAGATCGTTTGTGGCGCGCCAAATGTCACCCCTGGCATGCGGGTGCCTTGTGCGTTAGTGGGCGCGAAATTGCCAGGGTTGGAAATCAAGGCCGCAAAATTGCGCGGTATCGAATCCAATGGAATGTTGTGTTCGGCCCGCGAGTTGGGGCTGTCTGATGAACACGCTGGCCTGCTCGTATTGCCAGACGATGCGCCCGTGGGCCAGGATATTCGCAAGTACCTCGATCTGGATGACACATATTTGACGTTGAAAATGACGCCAAATCGTGGCGACTGTTTGTCCATGATAGGCATCGCCCGCGACCTGGCCGCTATTAGTCAATGCAAGTTGACCCTGCCCGTCGTGCCTGTAGCTGTTAGTGACGTATTGACCAAAGTCACCAACACAATTTCTGCTCCAAACGCGTGTGGAAGGTATCTAGGACGGGTAATTGCCGGCATGAATTTGACTGCGTCGTCACCTGCATGGATGCAGCGGCGACTTGAGCGTGCCGGATTCCGCTCAATTTCGCCCTTGGTTGACATCACGAACTATGTCAACCTCGAGCGCGGCCAGCCGATGCATGCGTTTGACTATCACAAGCTCAACGGCACGATTGACGCAAGGTTCGCAAAAGCGGGCGAGGTAATGACTCTGTTGAATTCGCAGCAAGTTCAATTGCAGTCAGACATGTTGGTGATTGCCGACGACAATGGCCCTATCGCCCTTGCAGGCGTGATGGGCGGTCTGGACAGCATGGTCACAAGGGACACGACTGACGTGCTGTTTGAATCAGCATATTTTTCCCCTGAGGTAATTCAAGGAAAGGCACGCGGACTCGGTATTAACTCTGATGCGGCTTATCGCTTCGAGCGCGGCGTGGACCCTGAAGGTGCTCGGAACGCATTGGAGTATGCGACACAGCTCGCAATGAGCATTTGCGGTGGCAAATCTGCCAGCGCGGGGCCAATTGTTGAAGCGGTTGGGAATCTACCAGAACGAAAAGCAGTGATCGTAAGACCGGCCAGAGTAGTCGAGTTGCTTGGGATGAATATCGGGATGGATGAGATGCAGTCCATTCTTGTGAGCCTGCAATGTCAGGTAACGGTTTCTGGCGGCGTACTGTCGGTCACTCCTCCCGCGTATCGCTTTGACATGAATATTGAAGAAGACTTCATAGAGGAGATTGCGCGGATTCATGGTTATGCCAATGTTCCCGCGGACCCGCCAGTTTACGCAATTGCAATCTTGCCTATATCGGGCTCGCTACGGACAAAGAGTTCACTTCGGCATGAGTTGGTTGGCCTCGGCTATCAAGAGGTAATCAACTACAGTTTCACACCACCCGAATGGGAGGCGGATTTCGCCGGCAACTTCACACCTGTGAAAGTTGCTAACCCGATTTCAAGTCAAATGAGCGTCATGCGTTCTAACTTGATTGGCGGGTTGATCGCTTCTGTCAAACACAATATCAATCATGGCGAAACTCGGCTGAAGCTATTTGAACTTGGGCGATGTTTTCAGCGGGACGAAACTAACCTGGATGCCCAACCAGAGGTGGTGGGGGGAATAGCGTACGGTGCCCGCTTTCCGGAGCAATGGGGTGAGGGCGGACTAAAAGGCGCGCCTACCGATTTTTTTACGATGAAGGGCGAAGTCGAGACCCTGCTTAGGGGATTGCAGCCACGATTTGAAAAGGCATCGATTTGCGCTTTGCATCCAGGGAGATCGGCAAAAATTACTGTTGGTGGAGCGGCAGCAGGCTTGATCGGTGAGCTTCACCCACAATGGCAGCAAAAATATGATTTGCCGAGTGCTCCTATATTGTTCGAAATTGACCTTTCGGTATTGAAAAGCCTACAGGCGCCGACTTTTGAGGCAATTTCTCGGATGCCCGTCTTGCGCCGCGATATTGCTGTCGTAATTGAAGATTCAGTGGAGATACAATCGCTCGCCGACGCTGTTAGAGCTGCAAAAGTGCCGACTGTAATCGAATTTTCTCCATTCGATATTTACCGCGGTTCGAGCGTCGGTTTTGGGAAGAAAAGTGTTGCCTTCCGCATACTTATGCAGGATACTGATAGAACTTTGGTAGATTCAGAGGCCGACGACAAAGTCTCGGAAATACTTAAGGTAATTAATAAAGAATTTGGCGCAACCCTAAGAAAATAAAGAGTAAATGAACGCCACGCTTACAAAGGCAGAGCTTGCGGACTTGATGTTCGAGAAAGTGGGCTTGAACAAGCGCGAGGCCAAAGATATGGTCGAGTCTTTCTTCGAGGAAATTCGCCTGGCATTGGAAAATGGAGACAGCGTAAAGCTATCCGGTTTCGGAAATTTTCAATTGCGCGATAAGCCGCAGAGGCCGGGCCGAAATCCAAAAACGGGCGAAGAAATTCCGATTACAGCTCGCCGGGTCGTGACGTTTCACGCAAGTCAAAAGCTGAAGAACCTTGTGGAGAAGTCCTTCAATGGAACCGTCGCTCAACAGTAGTTTGCCGATCATTCCAGCCAAGCGATACTTTACGATTGGCGAGGTTAGCGAGTTGTGTGGCGTCAAACCCCATGTGTTGCGCTATTGGGAACAGGAATTCACACAACTAAAGCCGTTAAAGCGACGCGGCAACAGGCGTTATTATCAGCACCATGAAGTACTGCTCATCAGGCGCATTAGGGAGCTACTTTATGAGCATGGGTTTACCATCAACGGTGCGCGGAATCGTTTGGATGAGCCAGTGGCGGCCCCTTCGAAAGCCTCAAAAGCGGAAGCAGGTCTTGACCTTAGCCTGGTCAAGAGCGAATTGAAGAGCATTGTCACGATGTTGAATGGATAGTTGCGCGGCGAGCGGCAACATAGCCGGTATAATTGCTGCTCGGTCGGGGCGTAGCGCAGCCTGGTAGCGCACTTGCATGGGGTGCAAGGGGTCG